>JAENVT010000044.1 GCA_016650435.1 Ilumatobacteraceae bacterium | reverse complement strand
GTGCTCGATCTTCGCCTCGCGGCGGGAGCGCCGCTCCTCGGTGTGCTGATCGGAGTGATGGCCGGCGCGTACCCCGCATGGCGAGCTTGCGCCGTCGAGCCAATCGACGCGCTGCGAGCGAGCTAGCCGGTCACCGCGCCGGTCTGACCGACCATTATCTGAGCGAGGCCCACGGCTCCTCGGTCGATGCGTCAACGGCTTCGTAACCGGCGATGCCGTGACTTGGACCAAGCACCACCAACAGTCGAGCCGGTTCAGTTGCGTCCGGCGCCACGAACGTGGCGTGGACCGTGTCCATCGGAATGAACGCCACGTCACCGGAGCTCAACTGCTTGCGTTCCTCGCGAATCCACTGCTCGATGGTGCCGCTGCGAAGCAGGATCACTTCCTCTTGGTTCGGGTGCCGGTGGAAGTCGTGGCCCTGGCCGGGTTGGATCTTCACATCGAGCACACACAACTTGGTTCCTTCGGGCACGTTGGCAGGTCGCACGACCCAACCAAGTTCACCCCAGTCGAGTTCTTCCCACTCGACATCAGCGACACAAACGAAGCACATGATTCTTCTCCCTCAGGGGTTGCCGGTTTTTACTCATTGGAATAGACACACGTCGGGTCGGGCTCGGCGCCGGTAAGGATGGCGACGGCAGCAGCAGCGGGTTCGATACAGATTTCACGGTAGGTAACGTCGGTCAGGCCGGCGACGTGGGGCGTGATCACGACGCGCTCATCGGCGAGCAACGGATCGTCGATGGCCGGGGGCTCCGGCTCCCACACGTCGGTGCCATAACCGCCGACGATGCCAGCAGTGATTGCCGCGAATAACGCTTTGTGATCGACGATCTGGGCTCGCGCCGTATTGACCACCAGTACGCCGCGCTTCATCCGAGCGAACTGATCGGATCCGAGCAGGCCGCGCGTCTCGGGCGTCAACGCGACGCATATCTGGATGATGTCGGTCGTCGATACGAGCTCATCGAGTTCGAGCAGGGGCAGCGTGACGTCACGCGACGCGCGGCTCCAGTAAGCCACAGTCATGCCGAGCGTTGTGCCGATTTCCGCAATCCGACGCCCAATCGCCCCGAGCCCGATCACGCCGAGTCGCTTGCCGCGAAGCTCGACACCCTCGTATCCCTCCCGCACATTCCACGCGCCGCGCTTGACCGAACCGTTGAGCACCACCACTCGGCGGGCGAGGGCCAACATCAGCATCAACGCGTGCTCGCTGACGGCATACGTGGTGCGACCGGGCGCATGCACTACGGCGATACCCGACGTCTTCGCTGCAGCGGTGTCGATGTTGTCGAGACCCGCGCCAAACCGGCCAACGAGTTGGAGGTTCGGCAGTCGACCGTACATCTCAGCGGTGATTCGGCCTCGCCCGCGTGTCAACACGGCGCGTACCTCGTCGAGCGGAACGTCGGCGTCCAACTCGATCGGGTTCGCCATCACGCGCACACGGTCGGCTCGTTCGAGCAGAGCGAGTGCGTCCGGATGAACCGATTCGAGCAAGACGATCACCTGACTTGTCCTCTACTTTCTCGTGTGCTCGGCGATGAATTCCTGGCGCGGCGTAACACCGAGACCGGGGCGGGTCGGCGCGACGACACGTCCATCCGCAACATCGATCGTCTCCTCGGGAAGTTCATGCAGGAACGGATTCGCGCCGAGTGAGTACTCGATCACGGTTGCCGCGGGGCTGGCGAACGCCAGGCTCATCCCCGCGCTGAACGAGAGCGCCGAACCCCAGCAATGCGGTGCGAGCTCCAACTGATAGGCCTCAGCCAGCGCCGCGATCCGACGACCTTCTGTCGGGCCGCCGCAGATGGCCAGATCCGGCTGCAGCACGTCGACGGCCTCCATCTCGATCAGGTCGCGAAAGTCGAATCGGGTGAACTCGCTCTCTCCTGCCGCAATCGCGATGCTGGTCGAGGATCGAACGGTGGCGGCGCCGCGGCGATCGTCGGCGCTGACGGGCTCCTCGAACCACCTCACCCCGAATTGCTCGACACCCGCCGCGAAGCGCTTCGCCTCGGAGGCGCTGAACGTACCGTGGGCATCGACCATCAAACCGATGCCCGGGCCGAGAGCAGAGCGTGCCGCCGCGACCCTGGCGATGCTGGTATCGACGTCGCCGTCCATCACCCCGACGCGCATCTTGACGGCCGAGAAGCCACGCCCGACATAGCCGTTCAACTCTGCCCCGATTCCAGCGGTGTCCGCCCAGCCGCCACTTGCATAGAGGGGCATTTCGGCCCGGCAGGCGCCACCCCACAAGTCGACCACCGGCGCGCCGAGGGACTTGCCGAGCAGATCCCACAACGCCATGTCGACCCCGCTGATCGCCGCGACGTTCAGCCCGCGTCGACCGAGCGCGGGAAAGGTGCGCCCGCGGCTGAGCGAATAGTGCGCCCGAGAGCCGTTGTACATCTCTTCCCACAGCCGTGTGATCCGACGAGCATCCTGACCGACGAGTTGCGGGCCGAGCTCTTCATTGATGCACGACACCAGCGCCGCGCAGGTACCGGCGCTGCCTACCGCCGCCTTCGACTCGCCCCAGCCGACAAGGCCGCCGGCAACCTCGACACGGACGAGGGCCGTGTCGAAACTGCTGATACGACCGAAGTCGGAGACGTGTTGGCCCTCCTTCGGTATCGGCACTGACAACCAGGAGGCGTCGACGTTACGGATGATCATTTCAAGACGTCATCGAATGAGCGGCAGCAGCGTTGTCGCGCACTTCTCGACGAGCATGCTGTAGAAGCTTTCGGACAGGAGGCTGCTTCCGTGGTCGATGATGAACTGCATCTCCTCCGGACTGATGTCGACTGGCTCGGTCTCAATGGCCTCCGGGTACCGATTTGCCGGCGTGCGATCGATCGGAGCGACGAACTCGACGGTAAGTGCGCCGTCGTAGTTGATCTCCCGCAGTGCGGCAATGATCGCCGGCCAATCGAGGGCGCCCATTCCGCAGGCCATTCGGTTGTTGTCCGCAACATGGAAGTCCTTGAGTCGGGGGCCGATGGTGCGGATCGTGTCGAGCAGATCGACCTCTTCGATGTTCATGTGGAAACAGTCGAGGCACACGCCCACGTCCGGCGAGACGGCATCAGCCAGCGCCAGCGCCTGTTCTCCTCGGTTGATGAAGTGGGTCTCGAAGCGGTTGAGCGGCTCGATGGCGATGACGACACCCGCCTTGTTGGTGTGTTCGTGGATTTCCTTCATGCTTTCCACGCACCACGCCCACTCCTCTTCCGGCGTGCCGTCCGGGGTGATCTTGCCGACAGTGCTCGGCACGATCGTGATCTCCGTGCCGTTCAGCTCCTTGACCATTGTGACGACGCTCCTCACGTAGTCGACCGAGGCGGCGCGTTGCTTTTCGTCCTTGGCGCACAGGTTGCGATCGGCGAGCGTCAAGGTGACAGCGCCCCAACATTTCAACCCGTTGGACGAAAGCATTTCTCGAACGTCTTTCGTGTCGTACTGGTCAGGCTCGCCCTTGATCTCGATGCTTCCGTACCCGAAGCGGGCGAGCCTGGCGATGGTCACCTCGATTGGTTCGGATCGCATCCAGTTGTGCATTGAAAGGTGCATTTGATTCCTCCTGCCGGTCTCCGGCGTGATTGGCTGTTCCTCAGAACGTGACCGCTTTGAATGCTTCGGTTTGCGACTTCAACGCCTGCTCGGTCGGCAGCCGCTCCATGCTCGATGCTCCGTAGAACCCGTTGATGTCGCGCGCTCGCTGCAACACGTACGCCGAATCCGCTGGAGTGGCGATTGGGCCGCCGTGGCACAGCACGATCACATCGGAGCGAACACTCCGCGCGGCAGCGGCGCATCTGTCGATCAGTTCGACACAGTCGTCGAGCGTGAGAGCCGTCTCTGCACCGATGCTCCCGCCGGTGGTGAGACCCATGTGACACACGATGATGTCGGCGCCGGCCTCGGTCATCGCCACAGCGCTGTCTTCGTCGAACACATACGGCGTCGTCAACAGGTCGAGGTCGCGGGCGATGGCGATCATGTCGACCTCGTGGTTGTAGCCCATGCCCGTCTCTTCCAGGTTCTGTCGAAACACACCGTCGATCAATCCGACGGTCGGGAAGTTCTGGACTCCCGCGAAGCCGAGCCGCTTGAGCTCCGGCAGGAAGACCTCTGGCATGTAGAACGGATCGGTGGCGTTGACGCCGGCGAGCACCGGCGTGTGCTTCACCACGGGCAACACTTCGCGGGCCATGTCGACGACGATCTCGTTGGCGTTTCCATACGCCAGGAGTCCGGCGAGCGAGCCCCTGCCGGCCATCCGGTAGCGACCGGAGTTGTAGATCACGATCAGATCGATACCTCCGGCTTCCTCCCATTTGGCCGACAACCCGGTGCCTGCTCCCCCACCCACGATGGGTACGCGTCGCGCGATCATGTCGCGAAATCGGGCGAGACATTCTGTGCGTGATGGTGCGGTCACGATGCCCTACCGGCGATCTCGTGGAATGCAGCAAGCGCAGCGGTTCCGAACTTCGGATGGTTGATCGGGTGCGGAATGCGCACGACCTGCCGCTTCTTCGTCTGGTTGACCTCGGCCTCGATCGTTGCGAACAGCGCTTCGTCGGCCTCGGGATCGAAGAAGGCCTGCCCCGAAGCATCGAGCAGCGAGACACCTCCCTCCGGTAGCAAGAAACGAACGGGCCCCTCGCACTCATTCAACTTCGAGGCGATGAACGCGCCGAACTGCTTGTTCTCGTCAACGGTCGTGCGCATCAACGTCACCTGCGGGTTGTGCACATGGAGCAGGCGATCGGCGAACTCGGCGGGAACGGACTCGAGCGATCCGAAGTTGACCATGTCGAGAGCGCCACACGAGCCAACGTACGGAACGCGAGTGCGAGCGATTGCCCCGAACCGGTCCGGTCCGGCGGGGAAAACGCCTCCGACGATGTAGTCGGCAACCTCGGTGGTGGTCATGTCGAGCACCGCCGTGACCATGCCTGAATCGACCAACTTCTCCATCGACTGACCGCCCGTACCCGTCGCGTGAAACACGAGCGGGTCGTACTCGGTCTTCAGCGCGTCGACGAGTTGGGTGACGAGCGGCGTGGTCACACCGAACATCGTCAGGCCGATTGCTGGCAGATCCGACGCGCTCGCCGGCACCGGGTTCTTCACCATTCCGGCGATGGCGTTGGCGGCGTTGCCGAGAACCTGACGCGAGATTCGGTTCAGGCCGGCGACGTCGGTGACGGAATACATCATCGCGATGTCTGCCGGCCCGACGTACGGGGCGATGTTGCCGGATGCGACTGTCGAGACCATCACCTTCGGGCGCCCGACGGGCAAGGCGCGCATTCCAGGGGTGATGATCGCAGTACCGCCGGATCCACCGATGCCGATGATGCCACCGATCGATGATTCGTTGGCGCGGACGTACGCCTCGAACGCCACCGCCATCGCACCGACAGCCTCCCCGCGATCCGTCGAAGCGACGGCGCCCGCGCCGTCCGGGTGATGACTGGCAACCTCGCCGGCCTTGACGTCGGCACTCGACTGATGATCGGTGGTTCCGACATCGACGAGCACCGCGACCACCCCGGTCGCTTCGACGACGTCGCGGACGTATGCCAACTCCTCACGCTTCGTGTCGAGCGTGCCGACGACGTAGACCGCTTTCATCATCAGCTCCTGTACGCCTCACGGCCGACGCCCTGAACTGGAATTCCTTGAGCCGCCAGAACCTCGGCCTGCAACGCGAACATCGATGCCGCCGCCCGGTCGATGTGGCGGGTGAATGCCATCGACGCCGCCAGAATTGGCTGCAGCAGCGCTTTGTCCTGCACGCGGGCAGCTCCGTATTCGTGCTCGACGATCAACGGAGTCGTGGTCGGATCGAAGTCGAGCAGCTCACGCGCCGCGAGTTGATGATCTAGCCAATCGACAGTGCGGTTCTGCAGATACGCGAGCGGATCGTGGCGGGCCGTGCCGGGAAGCTCGTGCTCGCACAGCACTGTCTGCTTCTTCCACGAGTTGCCCAGATCGGCGGGATTGCTCGACACCTCACCGTCGACCCAGTCGCCGCGCTGCACCGTCTGGCCGCCGTACCCCCAGCCGGCGACGCCCTCGGAGTGGATCACCTGCCCTTTCACGTGCATGCCGGTGATGAGGAAGCCATAACCGGCGTCCTTGAGGTACTGGAAGATCGACCGCGTGTCTTGACCCATGAGGATTGCATGCGACGGGTCGTAGTGAATGCGGAACTGATCGCCGACGCCGTTGCGCTCGGCGATCTGGTGGAGCGCGATCCACATCCCGGGCGCATAGGCGATGTTGTTGTGGAAGTTGTCACTAGGCGTCCAGCCGGGCATCGGGCATTGCTCCACCCGGTACTGGAGGTTGCGAGCCTTGGCCTCTTTGAGAAGGGGTACGAAGCTGTCCTCGAAGTCGATCAGGTTCTGATCCATCGACTTGGCCTGGTTGCGCCCGACGAAGCCCGTCACCGCAGGCACGCCGAGCAGGGATGCGGCATTCATGACCGCGAGCATGAAGTCATGCTTCTTGCGCCGGATCGCCGGGTCCTCGTGCAACATGTCGTCGAAGTAGCCGATGTCGGCGATCGCGACACCCGTTGCGTCGATGGCCGCTTGAACACGTTTCGCCCGCGCATCGTCGAAGGGCTCGCGCAGATCGAGCGTGTTCGCGACCGGGTCGATCATCGCTTCGGGGGGGACATCTGCAACCGACGGGTGCAAGGCGGCGGAGAGCTCGATGCAGTCGGCATCGAGGGTCACTGCGAAATCGAGCCATTCCTCGATGGCCAGATCGGGGTCTGGGTCGCGTCGCTCGCGGGGCGTGAGCTCCTGCAGCGCGGCGGTGAGCACGCCGATCGGCATGAACTTCGGCTCGAACTGTTTGATTTTGGACATCGGGGCCCCTTTCAGCTTTCTCGATTTTGGCGGTTACTTAGATCTCGGCAATCGTGACGGGCGCCCGCTGCCGGGCTGACTCGATCGCCGCGTGGAGCACGCACTGGGTGACCAACGCATCAGCGAAATCTGGTAGCGGAACAACCGGTGCACCGCCGCCGATGACGGTCAGGATGTCGCTGGCCTGATTGACGAAGGCGTGCTCGTAGCCGAGACCGTGGCTGTCGGGCCACCAGGCCTCCACATACGGGTGGCCATCGCCGCCGCGGGTGACGTCGATCGTCGTCCACCCCTGCACCGCAGCATCGTTGCTCAAGTCGTAGAACTCCAACTCGTTGAGTCGTTCGAAGTTGAACCGCAGGGCTCCCCGATCACCATGGATCTCGAAGCGGTTGGCGTTGTGATAGCCCGTGGCGAGGCGAGTGGCTTCGAAGCTGGCAACTCCCCCGCCGCTGAGCCGGGCGAGGAACAAGACGGCGTCGTCGACCGTGCTCGGCCCCTTGGTGCCGGCAGTAGTCGCGCCGGCGCCGCCGATCTCGCCACCCGTCTGGCCTTCGAGGACGGCGCGCTCCTCGATGAACGTCTGCTCGATCGCCCCCTCGACCGTCACGATCTCCTCACCCGTGACGAATCTGACGGAGTCGATGATGTGGGCGTTGAGATCGCCATGAGCACCGGAGCCGGCGATGTCTCCCTGGAATCGCCACAGCAGGGGCGTGTCCGGACCTCCCCAACTCTGTAGGTACGACGCACGCACGTGGTAGATGCGACCGATCCTGCCGGCGGCGACCAGGCGATGGGCTAGCGCGACCGCCGGCACCCGTCGGTAGTTGAACCAAACTGATGTCATGCCGGGTGCCCTCCTCGCCGCGGCGGCCATCGCCCGTGCGTCAGTGAGTGTTCCGGCGAGCGGCTTCTCGCAGGCGACGTGCTTGCCGGCCTCGAGGGCGGCGATTGCCTGTTCTGCGTGAACGTTGTTGGGTGTACCGATGTCGACAAGCCCGATGTCGTCGGAAGTAACCCCAGCGCGCCAGTCGGTCGTGTGGTGCTGCCAGCCCCAACGTTCGGCGAACTCGCGTAGCTCGGCCGGGTTGCGGCCAACAACGGTGTGCATGATCGGGACCGGATCGACGGGGAAGAACTTGGCGACGTTCAGCCAGGCGTTCGAGTGGGCACGCCCCATGAACTTCGAACCCAGTAACGCAATGTTGATAGTGCCAGTCACGACGTCTCCCTGTTGAGCGTGCCGGCGCCTTCGACGCCGAGGTACGTATGTTGCAACTCGGGGTTGGCGATCAGTTCGTCGGCGGAAGTTTCGGCTTGGATACGGCCCGACACCATCACGAGTTGCCGGTGGGCCATTCGCACGGCCGCGCGAAGATTCTGTTCGACGACGAGTACTGCGACACCTTCGGCAACGAGTCGGTGAACAACATCGATCAAGGTGTCGACAACTGTGGGCGCCAGCCCCTCCGACGGCTCGTCCATGATCACCAACGAACCGTTGAGCAGCAGCGCCCGACCGACCGCGAGCATTTGTTGTTCGCCTCCCGACAGTTCGGCCCCTCCATTGCGGCGTCGGTCGGCGAGGCGGGGGAACAACTCGTAGATCCGTTCGCGCGTCCAGCGCTTGCCCCGAGTTCTCTTGGCCAGCATTGTCAGGTGTTCGTCGACGGTCAAGGAAGGAAACAGTCGACGGCCCTGCGGCACGTACGAGACACCGTGTTTGGCGATCTTCTCCGGTACGTGATGGTCGATTCGCTCGCCGTTGAAGACGATTTCACCGGACGTCGCTCGGACGAGACCCATGATCGTGTTGCACAACGTGGTCTTGCCCATCCCGTTGCGACCGATCAGCGCGACCGCCTCCACGCCCATGGTGAACGACACACCGTCGAGAACCCGTGAAGTGCCGTAGCCCGCGCACAGGTCATGAACGTCGAGAAGATGGTCGGTCATTCGGCGCTCCTTCCGAGATACACATCACGGACTATCGCGCTGCGACGGATCTCGTCGGGAGTCCCGGCGGCGATCGTCAGACCGTCGGCCATGACCACGACGCGATTTGCAACCCGCAAGGCCACATCCATGTCGTGCTCGATCAGCAGCAGCGTCACGTCTGCCGCCAGTGATTCGAGCAATTCGACCAAGCGTTCGCGTTCGCCGCGGGACAACCCGGAAGCCGGCTCGTCAAGCATCATCAGGTCAGGGTTCGTGACCATGGCCATCGCCACCTCGAGCTGGCGTTGTTGGCCGTGGGAAAGGTCGCCAACGTGTGCGGCGACATGATCACCGAGCCAGACCGTCTTGGCGACGTCGCGAGCCTTGACCCGCGACTGCTCGTCGACCGAGGTGCGTCGCATCGATCGATGACGACCTTGTCTACCGACGAGAGCAAGGTACAGATTGTCTTCCACGGTTAGGCCCGCGAACAGACGGGTTCGCTGATAAGTGCGGGCAACTCCGAGACTCGGCCGCCGACGAGATGGCAGCGACGTGCAGTCGACACCTTTGATGGACACCAGGCCCTCCGTGGGTCTGATGTCACCTGCCACCACATTGAACAGCGTCGTCTTGCCGGCCCCGTTTGGGCCGAGGATCGCCAACCGCTCGCCTTGGACGACATCGAGATCGATGCCGCCCAGGGCGAG
>JAENVT010000043.1 GCA_016650435.1 Ilumatobacteraceae bacterium | reverse complement strand
TCGAGCCCCTTGTGTGGCGTGAACGCGTACTCGACATTGTCGTCGCTCCAGCCGAGGCTGTATTTGCTGAGGTCGAGATCGAAAGTCGTCATTGCTGACTCCATTCACGCGAGAAACTGGTCGGGGGAATTTCCCCTACGCACATAGTAACAATTCGACAGCACGTATCCCACGAGTTGTTCCCGACTAACGCCACTTTTACGCCGATATCCACGTGAATATCAGGAGGCGCGGACCGTCTGGACGTCGATGAAGATGCACTCGCCGGGGCATGCCAAGGCGGCGTGGATGACGGCTTGCTCGTTGCGTGCGGCGACTTTGGCCAAGCTTTGACCGCCGCCCGGATCGTTGAGTACGTACTGGCCCTCGACCACGTAGGCGATCCCATCTTCCAACTGGGCGAAGACGTCGGGACAATGGTCAACACAAAGCCCGTCTCCCGTGCACAAGTCTTGGTCGATCCATACCCGCATCTCGTTTCTGACGCTACAGCCCAGACGCGTCCAGCCACCACTTGCCAGGGCGGCGAATTGACGCTGACGGATACTGTGTGCGCCGTGCACGAACCTCTCGCCAAACAGATCGAACATCATTGGGAGCGCCCCACAGGCACGGTCAACGATCCGTGGGCCTGGTTGCGCGATCGCGACGATCCCGACACCATCGCCTACCTCGAAGCAGAAAACAGCTATTCCAACGCATGGTTCACCGAACACGACGAGTTGGTCGAGACGATCTTCGGCGAGATCAAGTCACGAATTCAAGAGACCGACATCACGGCACCGATCAAGGACGGCGAGTGGTGGTACACGTCGCGCACCGAGGAAGGGCGCAACTACCCGATTCACTGCCGCGGCCGATCCGCCGCCGACGCTGCGTCTCAAGTCCTGCTCGACGAGAACCTCGAGGCCGAGGGACAGGACTTCTTTTCGGTCGACTCGTTCGATGTAAGCCCGAACCAAGAACTGCTTGCTTGGAGTGCCGACATCGAGGGTGGCGAGAAGTACACGCTGCACATTCGCGACCTCAACACCGGCCTCGAAACCGCCGACGTCGTCCACGACATCGCGTGGTGCGGCACCGCATGGGCAAAGGGCAACGGCGCTCTGTTCTACGCGACCGCCAACGATGCCATGCGCCCATACAGGGTCTGGCGCCATGACCTCGGAACAACCCAAGCCGACGACACGCTGGTCTTCGAGGAGACCGACGAGCGCTTCTACGTCTACGTCGAATTGAGCCGCAGCGGCGATTGGGTCGTCATCGACTCCCGTTGTAAGACGTTCTCGGAGGTCTTGTTGATCCCCGCCAACGATCCGAAGAGCGAACCCATCGTCGTTCGGCCACGCGCCGATGATGTCGAATACGCCGTCGATCACTGGAGCGACAAGTTTGTGATCCTCACAAATCTCGATGCAGAGGACTTCCAAGTGATGACAGCATCGATCGACGCGCCAGGTGTGTGGACCGAACTCATCGGACACCACAGCGGGCGTCGAATCGTCGCTGTCGAGCCGTTCGCGAGGCATCTCGTGTTGCACGAATGGAGCGACGCGCAGCAGCGCCTGCGAGTCCTGTTCGCCGAAGGAGGCGAGCGTGTCTTCGATCTCGGCGAGGAGCCCCACGAGGTCGAGATCGATGCCAATCCAGAATGGGACAGCGACACGTTCCGCTATCGCTATCAATCGCTCACAACGCCGATCACGATCTATCAGGAGGACGTTCGCACCGGCGAGCGAGCGACCTTGAAGCAAATGCCGGTTCCAAATGTCGACCTGTCGAACTACGTGGCCACTCGCGAATGGGCGACATCGCACGACGGAACTCGAGTACCGCTCGACCTCGTCCGTCATGTCGACACACCTGTCGACGGTTCGGCTCCTTGCTTGATCTACGGATACGGCAGCTACGAGGCATCGGAGCCGCCGTGGTTCAGTTCGGCGCGGCTGTCGTTGCTCGACCGCGGTTTCGTGTGGGCTCTGGCCCACCCCCGGGGCGGAGGTGAGCTGGGCCGTCGGTGGTATCTCGACGGCAAGTTGCTCAACAAGCGCAACACGTTCCTCGACACCATCGCCGTCGCCCAGCACGTCGTCGCGAATCGCTGGGTGTCTCCCAAGCGTGTGGCGATCCGCGGCGGCAGCGCCGGCGGCCTGCTGGTCGGCGCGTGCATGACGATGCTGCCCGAGTTGTTTGCTGCCGTAGTGGCCGAGGTGCCGTTCGTCGATGTCGTCACCACCATGTACGACGAGACGCTGCCACTCACCATCACCGAATGGGATGAGTGGGGCAACCCGGCGACGGAGCCGTTGGCCAGCTACATGTTGAGCTACTCGCCGTACGACCAGACGACCGCCCGCGACTATCCCGCCGTGTTCATCACCGCCGGCCTCAACGATGTGAGGGTCAGCTACCACGAGCCGGCCAAGTGGATCGCCAAGCTGCGCGCGTTGCGCACCAACAAGGCACCGTTGATCATGCGCTGCGAGATGGGCGCCGGCCACGCCGGGCCCAGCGGCCGCTACGACCTGTGGCGAGAAGAAGCCCGCACCCTGACCTTCCTCGTCACCACCGTCTGAGTTCGGGGACGCTTGGTCCTGTGGAGTTCCTGACGCCCACCTGGGTACCTCGAAAGACTCCACAGGGCTCGACCGACGCCATAACTGCCTGATGAGGCGCCAGTGAAACGATCTGGGCGCCACTCCGCTGATGTCAGCTGGAACGGAGGGAGAGCGTGGCGCCCAGATGTCGCGCGCCGCCTCGCTCGGTAGACGTGTGCAGAACTGCCGCTCGATCGTTGTCCTTGCGCTGGCGCACCGCAGCGGGCAATGTTCGTGCATGGATGCGGACACTCTGCGACGCGGCGATGAGGTCGTCAGGAGGTGGGAGTGGGCTGGCTGAAAGCACTCCGAACTGACTTGCCATGGGCCACTCCCGTGCGGCGAGCCCACCGCTCTGAACGGAAACGGCTAGCAAGTTCCCCGGCCACGCGGGCGGCGCTGGGAGAGCAGACCATTACCGAACTAGTGACGACTCTCCAGGACCTCGATGTCGATGACACCGAGGTGTTCTCTGACCCTATGGATCGCCTACTCGCTCAAGTGTCGGTCGGACTGGTCGCTTGCCGAGTCGCCGTCGGACTTGAGAAGAGCGCGTACGCGATCGAGTTCGCCAACCAAGTCCGGCGACAGTTCGAGCTGATGCTGGAGTGTGCCCAACAGGAGCGGCTCGATGTCGAAGACCCTAAGGCGTGGAAATCTCTGGTCGAAACTGGTCAGTTGGTCCGTGAGCAGTACACCGTCGCCGTCGGCTCGTGGTAGCCGTACCCAGGCTGCTCGCTGGGACTGCAGAATGCAGCCAACCGACAAGCACATAACTGCCGAGCTCGCGCACTCGACTAGGCAACCTCGGTCGTCTCGTGAGCGCCGAAACGTGCAGCGAGTTTGTGTCCTCACCGGAATCGCGATCAAGCATGCGAACTAGCGCATGGCTGCCGATCGGTGCTACATAGCGACGAACTGGGCAGCCCCTTTTCACTACGTCGCCTTCCGGGGCTGCCCGGTCCGATGGAAGCTGATCTCTCATCGCCAGGCATCAACCCAGCGCGACGACGGCTGCGAGGAATATGAAGGCGGCGTTGCGGGCGACGCTCGCCCAGCTGATCGGCTTGCTCGACAACGCGCCGAAGCACGCGCACGGGGGCCGCTTGCCCTGCGACAGGCGTACCACAAGCAATGTCGTGAACGCCGCCAGCAAGACGCCGGCAACGATGGCAAGTGGTCGCCGGGCGATCTGAGCGATGAGCAGCGCTCCGATCGCCAATTCTGCGACCGGCAACCCACGGGCGACGGAACTGTGCACCCCGAGGTCGGCGGCCTGGGCACGCCACTGTTGCATCGCTGCCAACTTGGTGATCCCCGAAACGACGAACACCGCGCCGAGGAGCACGCTGGCAATGACGATCACTGAGCCACGCTAGGCGAGTTCGACGACAAGCCCTTCTGAGGCGGCGATGACATCCACACCGCGGCGCGACCCGACCTCAACAGCGCAACGCAACAACACGTCGAGATCATCGTCGCGACGCGACGGGTCGTGGTGAAAAAGTGCAAGCTGCTTGGCGCCGGCCTGCGACGCCAGCCATACGGCGTAGTCGATGGTGCAGTGGCCCCATGTTGCCTTTGCCTTGAACTCGTGCTGCGTGTACTGCGCGTCGTGGATCAGCAAGTCGACACCTTCGACCAGTTCGAGCGCGCCCGGCGAAGCCGAGTAGCTACCATCGAATGGCTGCTGGTGATCCGATAGGTAGGCAAGGGAGCGACCATCGCACTCGACTCGGAATCCCAGCGTTGGGCCAAGGTGCGGAATCAACCGGGCCTTGACGCTGAACTTGCCGATCGAGAAATCAGTGTCGGCGGTGTCGTGGAAGCTCACCGTTCCGGGCAGTTCATCGACGCTGACGGGAAATAGCGGCGGACGGATCGTGGTCGACACGACCTCGTCGAGCGAGCGACCGTCGTCCTGTGCCGGGCCATAGACGTCGAGCCGCGAACCTTCGCGCAGCAGCGGACTGAAGAACGGAAGGCCCTGGACGTGATCCCAATGCAGGTGAGTGAGCAGGCAACTCCCCCGGAACAACTGGTCGGTGGGCACTTTCTTGCCGTAGTACCGAAGGCCGGTTCCCATGTCGAGCAGCAACGGATCTTGGTCTGCGGCATCGACCGAAACGCATGAGGTGTTGCCGCCATACCGCATGATGTCGTCGCTCTGGCACGGCGTCGAGCCGCGCACACCGTGGAACGAGACCCGAATCACTGAGGAATCCCCAAGACCGGCACGTTACGCGCCGTTCTGCCACATGAAAAGCTGGGACAACGTGACGTGCGTCGCACGGGGCTACCTTTCGTATGATGGTCGACGGATCCACAACCACCCTTGGTCGTCCAACCCTGCCCGACGGGCTGGTGGTGATCGTCAAGCAGGAGTGCGAAACGTGCAAGCTGGTTGCGCCGTTGTTGACGGACTTCAAGGCAACGATCTACACACAAGACGATCCGTCGTTCCCTGCTGGCGTCGACCCGATCTACGACGCCGACCTGTCGATCAGTTGGCACCACGACATTGAAACCGTGCCGACGCTCATTCGCGTTGTCGACGGGCACGAGGTCGAGCGAACCGTGGGTTGGTTGAGGTCCGATTGGCAGCGAATGACCGGCATCGAAACCCTCGGCGATGATCTGCCGGTCATGCGGCCGGGATGTGGATCGATGAGCGTCGATCCCAACCTCGTCGACGCGCTGCGGGTGAGGTTCGGAGGTGGCGTCCTGCGGTCGCGACGACTGGAGTTGGCCGACCTCGACGACGAGATGGAAGTGCTGTTCGAACGCGGCGTGACTGACGGTCTGCCGGTAACGCCGCCCACCGAAGAGCGAGTGCTGCGGTTGTTGGAGGGCACTTCGATGGCGCCCGACGAGGTCATCGCCGTGGTCGCCCCCGACCTCGTGGAAGTGACCGTCGAGAAAGTGGCGATCAACGCAGTGATGGCCGGGTGTCGACCGGAGCACTTGCCGTGGGTGATCGCATCTCTGCAAGCGGTGTGCACCGACGAATTCAACATTCATGGTGTCTTGGCCACGACGATGCCCGTCGGGCCTGTGCTGATCTGCAACGGCCCCGGTACACGAGCGGTCGGGATGAACAGCGGCGTCAACGTCTTCGGCCAGGGAAACCGAGCCAACATGACGATTGGCCGGGCAGTGCAGTTGGTCGTTCGCAACATCGGAGGCGGGCGTCCGGGCGAGGTCGACCGCGCCGCGCACGGCAATCCCGGCAAGCTGAGTTTCTGCTTCGCCGAAGATGAAGTCGGTTCGCCGTTCACGTCGCTCGCCGTCAGCCGCGGGTTCGCCGCCGATCAGGACACCGTCACGGTGTTCGCCGGAGAGGGGCCGCGCTGCATCGTCGATCAGTTGGCCCGCGATGCCGACCAACTCGCCAATACCTACGCCGCTTGTATGCGGACTGCACATCATCCAAAGCTGGTGATCGGCTTCGACTGCGTCTTGGTGGTCGGGCCTGAGCACGGCCGGGTGTTCGCCGAGGCCGGGTGGACCCGCGAGACCTTGCTCGCCGAGTTGCACGACCGGCTCCAGATTCATGGCAGCGAATTGGTTCGCGGTGCCGGTGACATGGCTGAGGGGGTACCCGAGTGGCTGGCCGGGGAAACACTCGGCAAGTTCCGTGCCGACGGCTTGCTGCTCGTTCACGCCGGTGGTGGCGCGGGATTGTTCTCTGCAATGATTGGCGGCTGGGCCAATGGTTCCACCGGCTCCCAGCCGGTCACCCGGAAGGTTGTGCGATGACCAGGCTGCTGCTTGATCCGACAAACGAGCACAACGTGTTGCAGCGTTCGCTGCTGCCGCGTCCCGCCTCTGTGCGCGGCAAGACGATCGGGTTGCTCGATATTTCCAAACCACGAGGCAACGTGTTCTTGGATCGACTGGAGCAGCGCCTGACAGAGCTCGGCGCAGAGGTATTGCGGTTCAAGAAGCCGACATTTACGAAGCCTGCTCCCGTCGATCTGCGCCACGAGATCGCGATCAAGTGCGAACTGGTGATCGAGGCCCTGGCGGATTGAGGCAGTTGTACGTCGTGCAGTGTGCACGACATTGTTGATCTCGAGACCCGCGGACTGCCATCGGTCTTCGTCGCGTCCGCCCAGTTCGTCGACGCGGCGATCGCCCAATCGCAAGCCCTCGGGTTTCCCACCGTCGCCCGGGTTTTCACGCCGCATCCGATTCAGGATCGAACCGACGAGGAGATGATCACCTACGCCGACGCGGCCCTTGCTGAGATCATCGCCTCCATCACGGACGGCTGATTCATCCCCACAAAGATGTAGCTCAAATTCAGCACGGGAGCTGCAGCGCTTGGCCATGTTGCACGACGAGATCCTCGCGCTGCAGATCACCGGCCAAGCGCGCAGCTCGAGCGGCATCGCACGCCATCACCGCGGCGACGAGCTTCATCGGCACGGGACCATCCGCCAAGGCATTCATCAGCCGGCCGCGGGCCTGTCGATCACTGCCGGCGAACCGGGCCTGACGTGTGCTGACGCCCGCCGAACCGATCGATGGATCGTTGCCGAAGCCGCGCCAAGAGCACTGACCCTGCAACGGACACTCGGCGCAGCCCGGTGAGGTCGGGCGGCACAACACCGCGCCGAGATCCATCAAACACTGGTTCCACGCCCACGAATCGCCGGAGGGAAGGACCGCGTCGGCAGCCGCCTGGGCCTGTTTCGCAGTCAAGCGGCGACCGGCGAGGCGGGCGAGAACGCGAGCGATGTTGGTGTCGACGACCGCGGCGTCCGCCTCGAATGCGAACGCCAGAACAGCGCGGGCGGTGTATTCGCCGACACCAGGCAATTGCAACAGCGCGTCGAGTGTCGAGGGAAATTGATCCAGTGCAGCAATGCGTGTGGCTGATGCGTGAAGGTTCCTGGCTCGACGCGGATAGCCGAGTCCTTGCCACAGTCGCAACACATCGCCGAGCGACGCCTCGGCACAGTCCGACGGCGAGGGGTACGACGTCATGAACTCGTGCCACTTCGGGATCACTCGCAACGCCTGGGTCTGCTGCAGCATCACCTCACTGACGAGGATCGCCCACGGATCACGCGTGCGCCGCCACGGCAGATCGCGCAGTGCCGGCAACCCCCACCGCAAGACCTCCGCCGGATCGTCGAGGGCACCTGGGGCGGACGAGAAGCACTTCACGCGGCTCAGTCGGCCCAGACGTCGGTGCCGTCGTACGGCCTGCGGCGTGATGGCACGCTGTCGCGCTTCCACACCATGACCCGCCGGCGGAAGTAGCAGACCTCTTGGCCGTGTTGATTGAAGCCCTTGCTCTCGACGGTGACGATTCCACGGTCAGGCTTCGACTTCGAAGGCTGCACATCGAGAACGCGGGTTTCGGCGTGAATCGTGTCGCCGTGAAATGTTGGGAACTTGTGCTGCAGCGTCTCGACTTCGAGATTGGCGATCGCCGCACCGCTGACATCGGGCACGCTCATCCCGAGCACCATGGAGTACACGAGGTTGCCAACCACCACGTTGCGGCCTTGCACACTTTCGGCGGCGAACCAGTCGTTGGTATGCAATGGGTGATGGTTCATCGTGATCATGCAGAACAGATGGTCGTCGTACTCGGTGATCGTCTTGCCCGGCCAATGCTTGAAAACGTCACCGACCACGAAGTCTTCGAGGCAACGTCCGAATGGACGCTCGTGAGAGGTCATGGGTCCGACAGTAGCTACTGGTCGTCGTCGCCAGATTGGTCGACGGGACGCTCGGTCGGAACTGTCGGCGAGGTGTCGGCGGTGGCTTGGCGTCGTGACGCAAACCGCACCGAGAAGTCGAGCGCTCGCTCGTTGTTCGACGGATCGGCGGCAATGTCGCGCAATCGACGCAGACGCTCGCGGCGTTGGATGCTCCAAGGCCC
>JAENVT010000042.1 GCA_016650435.1 Ilumatobacteraceae bacterium | reverse complement strand
ATCCCAGGCTCGCGGGCCACGGGCCGACGTTGTTCGCGGGGCTATCGAAGTATGTCGACTTGAAGCTCGTGAGCCGGCTGGAGTTCGGCTCGGGGGCAGTGGCGATGCGGTACGAGCCGAGCAGGTAGCCAAGGACCAGTTCGCGGACTGCGTAGTGCGCCCTCTCGTGGTCACGCTGACCACCGCGACACGAACGACTTGACACAAACAGGGATCGATATGGAGCGCCCTTGGCAACTGAAGATCGCCATCGAAACGTGTCGTCGGGTCAACTGGAGACCACTGCATGTAGCGACCAATTTGCGCCCATTCATCTCACCTTGCTGCCGAACTCACCCCCCGCTGAGGCCAGGCATCTTTGATCCGGTTGGGTCGATGATTTCGTGACTTGCCCGGGCCTGGTCGCGTCGATACCGCTACGGTCGAGCTGTGGCCGATCGTGACATCCAGTCCGCCTTGGCCAAGGTCATCGCGGCGCTGCCGGCCGCGGAGGAGAGGCCGGGGCAACAGCAGATGGCGGTAGCCGTCAGCGACGCGATCACGAGCGGCGAGCACCTGATCGTGCAGGCGGGCACGGGGACCGGCAAGACGATGGGATACCTCGTGCCCGCTGTATTGGCGGGCAAACGAATCGTGGTGGCCACCGCGACGAAGGCCTTGCAGGACCAGCTGGCGAGCAAGGACCTGCCGTTCCTCGAAGCCCACCTCGGCAAACGGTTCGACTGGGCGATCCTCAAGGGCCGCAGCAACTACATCTGCATGCAGCGAGTGCGCGAACTGCAATCGACCGAGGGTCAGGGCCAGCTGGAGATCGAAGAATTCGCCGCGACCACCAAGGTAGAGATCAAGCGACTGTCGGAGTGGTCCGGCACCACCAAGACCGGTGACCAAGCCGATCTCACATGGTCGCCTGCCGATCGTTCGTGGCAGGCCGTCAGCGTGGGCAGCGACGAATGCCCAGGTGGCACAAAGTGTCCGATGGGTGCCGTGTGCTTCGCCGAATTGGCGCGTGCCAGGGCGCAGGTCGCCGACGTCGTGGTGGTCAACCTCCATCTCTACGGCCTCAACGTCGCCAGCGGCAACGTGCTGCTGCCCGAACACGACGTCGTCGTGATCGACGAGGCGCACCAACTCGAAGACATCATGAGCGACACGGTGGGCGTGCAGATCGGGCCGGCTCGATTGACCAACCTCGCTGCCGTGGTGCGCAGGGTGATCGACGATCCAACAATTGTCGGGGGGCTGGCCGAAGCCGCGCCTGCCCTTCGCGAGGCGCTGCGGCCCTTTGCCGGCGAGCGACTGATGAAGCCGTTCCCTGCCGCCATTCAAGATGTGTTGATCGACACTCGCGGTCGGATCGACAAGGCACAGGCGGCACTCCGCGCGATCAACACCGATGTGCCAGAGGCTCAACAGCGCAAGCTGCGCGCCCAACAAGTCGCAACTCGGGTGCAGGAGCAGATCGACATCGCCCTCGGACCTCACGAGGGTTACGTCGCGTTTGTTTCCGGCAACCCGGATCACGCCCGCTTGGAGATCGCTCCACTCGACGTCGGGCCAGTACTCAACTCGGGGGTCTGGACGAAGCGGACGGCAATCCTCACAAGCGCGACGCTGCCCGCAACGCTCGCCCACCGCGTCGGAGTGACGGACGGATCGTACAAGCAACTCGATGTGGGCAGCCCCTTCGACTACGCCGCCAACGCCTTGTTGTACTGCGCGTTGCACTTGCCCGATCCGCGATCACCGCAATACGCCGCTGCGGTCCACGACGAGTTGGCCGCGTTGATCACTGCCGCCGGCGGCAGGACTCTGGCCCTGTTCACGAGTTGGAAGGCGATGGACGCCGCTGCCGCGGCAGTGAAGGACCGCGTCGATGTTCCGATCCTCACCCAACGCGATCTCCCGAAGACGGCACTCGTCAAGGCGTTCACCGAGGACGAATCATCGTGCCTGTTCGCCACAGCAGGGTTCTTCCAAGGAGTCGACATCCCCGGCCGCACACTGTCGTTGGTCACCATCGATCGCATACCGTTCCCACGACCGGATGACCCCTTGCTGGCGGCCCGTCGCGAGCTGCTCGGCGCCGCGGCCTTCAGCGAGATCGACCTGCCGCGCGCCGCGATCCTGCTCGCCCAGGCAACTGGCCGGTTGATACGCAACGCGACGGATCGCGGCGTGGTTGCGGTGTTCGATCCGCGCCTCGGCAAGGCCAACTATCGGTGGCAGATCGTCAACGCTCTCCCGCCGATGAGGCGTACCCGCGTGCGCGCCGATGTCGAGGCGTTTCTTCGGGAGATCACCGGCTAGGCGGTTACAGTCCCCGTCGTGGGGCAACTCGTCAACATCGTCGTGGCCGGTGGAGTCGCCACCATCACGCTCGATTCGCCCGCCAACCGCAACGCTCTATCGCAGCAACTGCTCGCGGATCTTCATGCCGCTTTGGATGTCGCCGAGACGCAGCGAGCTCGCGTGATCGTGCTCACGCACACCGCGCCGGTCTTCTGTGCCGGAGCCGATCTGAAGGAGCGGTCGACTGGCCTCGTTGACTCCACGTCTTTCGTGCGCGCCATGGAACGATTCGCGACAACATCGTCGCCAGTGATCGCAGCAGTCGACGGACCAGTGCGCGCCGGTGGAGTCGGGTTGATGGCGGCTTGCGACCTCGTGGTCGTCAATTCTTCGATCACGTTCGCCTTCACCGAGGTGCGGATCGGCGTCGCACCCGCGACCATCACGTGGCCAATTCTGCAGCGCTGCGGTTGGTCGAAGTTGGCTGCGCCATACCTCACCGGTGAGGTCTTCGACGCGGTGCACGCGCTCGACATGGGACTGGTCACTCACGTCACCGACCATGTCGCCGCGACCACCGCAGAACTGTGTCGCAATATCCTGCTCGGCGGCCCCAAAGCGGTCGCCCTGACCAAGACGCTGCTGCGGGCCACACACACCATCGCCGAATTGCAATCGCTGTCGGAGTCACTGTTCTTGAGTGACGAGGGTCGCGAGGGAATGGCTGCCTTCCTGGAGAAGCGACCGCCGAGTTGGCAGCAATGAGATCCTTCGCCTGAAACCCGAGCCGGATCAGGGCAGCAGGCGGTAGCCGATGCCGCGGGCGGTGACGATCAACTTCGGCTCGTCGGGTTGATCCTCGATCTTGACGCGCAGACGGCGAACGTGAGCGTCGACGAGCCGGCTGTCGCCCAAATACTCGTAGCCCCACACCCGTTCGAGCAGCTGATCGCGCGACAGAACCATGCCGACGTGGTCGGCGAACTCGCACAACAAGCGGAACTCGGTCTTTGTCAGACTCAGTTCGCGCCCTCCCTTGAGCGCAATTCCCTGTTCACGGCGGAGGTCGACGTCGCCGAAGCGGCTGGCCGGGGAGAACGAAGGTACGTCGTGCAAATGGACTCGGCGAAGGGCGGCGCGGATCCTGGCCGCAAGTTCTTTTGGAACCACGGGTTTCGTCACGTAATCGTCTGCCCCGGCCTCCAGTCCGGCGACCAAGTCGTACGTGTCGGCCTGGGCGGTGACGATGATGATGGGAACGATGCTCGTCGCCCGCAAGTTGCGACATACCTCAAAACCGCTCATGTCAGGTAACCGAAGATCGAGTAACACCAGGTCAGGCTCTCGCTCGGCAAATGCGGCGAGGCCCGATCTGCCATCTTCGGCCTCGCGCACCTCGTAGCCCTCGTCCTCGAGGGCCAGGCTCAACGCCAGCCGGATGGCATCGTCATCTTCGATGAACAACAGAGAATGCACTCGCAGAACCTACTCGGTGTGGTCATTCTGTTACAGAAAACGCACAGACGTCGCGTTGTCCTGTCACATTGGTTTGTCACGATAGCGACTGTTCACGCTGCCCCGGTGGGGTACCTACCTCCCCCTGGTACTCCACCGGCAGCGCGAAATGTTTGAGCGCGAAGACTGCGGGCAGCACATCCTTCTGAGCCCTCCACAGCTCACAATCCGCCAGGTGAGTCCGTCCACGTAGGAGGCTGCAAGTGCTGACACCGATCCTGACAGCGCATACCGACACATATCGGCACGTGACGATGATCTCGATCGCTGGGCCGATCATCAACCGCGAGCAGGCAACCTCAATCCGCAGCACCTGCCTCATCGGCCCGCCATCGCACGGCCTCGTCATCAACCTGTCAGGCGTCTCACTGATCGCCGAAGTCGGCCTCGATGCGCTGCGCGAGGTCGCTCGCGTCTGTGCCGAACGTGGTCAACAACTCGTGTTCGTGTGCGCGGAATTGATGCTGCGCAGCGAACTGATTCTCGCCGACCTCGACACGCTCGCCCCAGTGCTGCAAAGCGAAGAGCAAGCAGTGCCGCTGGTCAGCGTCGCCGCCGCCTGAACTCACCCGCAACTGCAAGGCGGCTTCAGATCGGGCACACTGTGCCCGTGGCCGATCGCCAACGACGCTCGTTACGTCTCCGCACTCGCGTGACGCTGTTCTTCAGCTTGACCGCGCTCGTCGCCGGCCTTGCCCTTGCCGTAGTCACGTACGCCGTCGCCCGCAGCTTCCTGGTCGATCAGCGCAGTGAGACGATCCTCACCCAAGCCGTCGCCAACGCGACCTCGGTGCGATCCACCCTGCTGCAGATCCCGCCGGTCCCCGACCCGCAGGTCGACGCCCTGGTCAAGAGCTTGAAGCGCAGCAGCGAGGGCTTCGCCTTTTTGCGCGTCAGCGGCAAAGAAGATCCCTCGGTCTCCGACGCCGCGTTTCCGACCACTGCATATCCGGCGGAACTCATGGCGTACGTGGCCCAGGGCGGCAGCGCAACGCAACGATTCAGCGTCAAAGGCGAACCGTTCATGGCAGTTGGTATCAACATCCCGGCGGCCCACGCGCAGTACTTCGAGGCCATTCCCCTCCGCGACACCGATCGCGCACTGCGGGCAATCGGGACGGCGCTCGCAATAGGTGCAGCGGTGACCACGATCTTCGCTGGAGCTCTGGGGTGGTCGACCAGCCGGCGCCTGTTGCGACCGATCTCGCGAGTCGCCACGACCGCCGGAGAAATCGCCTCGGGCGGGTTCGACGCCCGGATGGCACCGGAGTCAGATCCCGACCTCGCCAGGCTGGCCAAATCCTTCAATGACATGGCAGATGCCGTGCAAACGAGGTTCGAACGCGAGGCCCGTTTTGCCTCCGATGTCAGCCACGAGCTGCGGTCACCGATTACGGCCCTGACGGCAGCCGTCGAAGTGCTCGACAGCCGCCGAACCGACTTGCCCGACCGCACCCAACAAGCCCTCGATGTCGTCGTCGGTCAGGTCCGTCGCTTCGATCAGATGGTGATGGACCTCCTCGAGCTCTCCCGCATCGATGCCGGCTCGACGGAGTTGATTCGTGAGGAAGTCGACGTCGAAGAGCTGGTCTCTCGAATTGCCCAGCGTTACGGGTTCGGCGACACGCCGATCGAGATCGACCCCAAAGTGCCCAAGACGCTGCGCGTCGACAAGCTCCGCTTCGAGCGGATCCTCGCCAACCTGCTCGAGAATGCGCGCGAGCACGCAGGAGGTCCTTCCCGTGTGAAGGTCGAGCCGCACGGGCCGCACGGAATAGCGCTCTCGGTCGACGATGTCGGGCCTGGCGTTGCTCGCGGCGAACGGGTGCGGATCTTCGAGCGCTTCGCCCGCGGGAGTGCGGCGCGGCACCGGGTCGGCACCGGCCTTGGGCTGGCGCTCGTCGCCGAACATGCCCACGCCCACGGCGGCGAGGCCTGGGTGGAGGATCGTCCGGGCGGCGGCGCCCGATTCAAGGTCAGCTTTGCGGAGGTGGTCTGATGCTGAAGCGTCTCGTCACGATTGCGGTCGCATTGGCCGCTGTGCTCGTCGGATGCGGAATTCCCGACAACGGTCAAGTCAGCACGATCCAAGGCAAAGATCTTCGCCAGCTCGGCGACACGATTCCGCCGACGTCGACGTCGATAACGCCGCCGACGACCCTTGACCCGACTACAACAACGACGGCGATCGATACAGCGACCACCATCGCCCTCGAGGACGTGACGGTGTACCTCATCAGTGGCGGGCAGCTCAAGGGATACCCGCGCTCGCTCGCACGGCCGGCAACGACCAATGCGGTGTTATCGGCGCTTCAGGAGGGACAGCCACCGGGCGACGCCGGCGTTGGAATCCGCTCCGCCGTACCAACGAAGGACCAATCGTTGCTCGGTGTCACAGACGATAGTTCCGGCGTCGCCACGATCCACCTACCCCAGGGGTTCTTCGAGCAGATCCCCCCAGAGGATCAGTTGCTGGCCATCGGCCAGCTCGTCCTGACGATCACCGAGGTGAGAGGCATCGGCCAGGTTCTGTTCGTCCAGGACGGCCTGCCAAAAGGTGTCCCGCGACGCTCGGGTGGCATTACCGACGGCACCGAGCCGCTCGCCCGCCGCGACTACGAAGATTTGCTCAATCCGACCCCGACAACCACCACTTCGACGACGACCGCACCACCGGTGGTCCCCGTCGAAACGACGGTCGTCTAGCCGTGCGCAGCGGTTTCGTCACACTCATCGGGCGTCCCAACGTCGGCAAGTCGACACTGGTCAACGCGATGTGCGGGCGCAAGGTCTCGATCGTCAGCGACAAACCGCAGACGACGCGCACGCGTGTACGCGGCATCCTGTCGACTCCCGAGGCACAGGTGGTGTTCGTCGATACACCGGGCTTGCACAAACCGGTTACAGCGCTCGGCAAGCGGGTCAACGCGACCGCACTCGACAGCGTCAGCGATGTCGACGCAGTGTGCCTCGTGATCGATGCCACCAAGCCGTTCGGCAGCGGCGATCAATGGGTTGCGGGTCACCTCGACCTGCCGGCCTCGATCGTCATCGTCAACAAGATCGATGCCGTCAACAAGGACCGGGTCCTCGGTCAACTCAGCGCAGCGTCGTCGCTTGGCGCGTCCGACTACTTCCCTGTCTCGGCCAAAACGGGCGAAGGCATTCCGGAGTTGATTGCCCATCTCACCTCTTTGATGCCCGAAGGCCCGTTGTACTTCCCCGACGACACCGTCAGCGACCAACCTGAAGAGATCTGGGTGGCCGAGTTGGTGCGCGAGCAACTGCTGGCAGTCACTCACGACGAGCTGCCGTACAGCATCGCGACGCGAGTGACCGAGTGGGAGTGGCCGCGCATCCGCTGCGAGATCATCGTCGAGCGCGAAAGCCAAAAGGGCATGGTCATCGGCAAGGGTGGCGCGGTTTTGAAAGAGGTCGGCAAGCTGGCTCGCGCCCAACTACCCGAGGGCGCGTATCTCGAGCTGTTCGTCAAGGTCGACAAGGATTGGCAACGCCGTCCGGATCGCGTCGAGCGACTCGGCTACTGATGGCAACGCCGGCGGCCGAGCTCGAGATCGACGAGGCGCTGGTGCGCAGTCTGCTCGTCGACCAGCAACCGGATCTCGCCGATCTGCCAATGCGAACAGTCGCCAACGGGTGGGACAACGTCGTGGTGCAATTGGGGACTGACCTGATGGTTCGGCTCCCGCGTCGGCAGGCCTCTGTCCAACTGGTGCTCAACGAGCAGCGATGGCTTCCCGAGTTGGCGCCGAAGCTCCCATTGCCGATTCCGTCGCCGATCTTCGCCGGGAAACCGGGTGCCAAGTACCCGTGGGCGTGGAGCATCTGCCCGTGGCTGCCAGGAGATGCGGCTTCCGACGCACCGCCTGCTGATCCTCACGATGCCGCGCTCTCGCTGGCCGCGTTCGTCGTCGCGCTGCACCAACCGGCACCGGCCGATGCGCCGGAGAATCCGTTTCGTGGCGTTCACCTTCGGCAACGCGCCGAAGCGGTGCAGATTCGTGCGGAGTCGCTGGGCGACGTCGTCCCGACCGGCCGAGTCCTCGCCGTTTGGGACGACCTGCGTTCGACCCAGGAATGGGCCGGCCCGGCGTTGTGGTTGCACGGCGACTTGCATCCGTCCAACATGCTCACTCTTCACGGTCGGCTATCGGCAGTCATCGACTTCGGCGACATCACCAGCGGCGATCCGGCAACCGACCTCGCCCTGGCATGGATGATGTTCGAGCCTCGCGAACGCGACGTGTTTCGCATGGCAGCAGCCATCGACGACGAAACCTGGCGACGGGCCGCCGGATGGGCCCTCAACCTGTCGCTCGCCTACCTCACCGGCGACGACACGACATCGATGCCGTCGATCGGACGCACCACCTTGGCTGCGGTGCTCGCCGAATTCGGTTAGACAGCCTCAGACCTTGCTGGAGCGACCGGCCCAGAAGGGGGCACGCAGGTCGCGCTTCAAGATCTTGCCGCTGCCGGTCTTCGGCAGCTCTGGGCTCCAGGTGACCGACCGAGGAATCTTGTATCCGGCGAGATGCTCGCGCGAATGGGCAATCACCTGGGACTCGGTCATCGTCGCGCCTTCTCGCACGACCACGACGGCGTGCACCGATTCGCCCCATTCCTCGCTCGGCACACCGAAGACCGCAGCCTCGAGGACGTCGGGGTGGATCTCCAACGCGGCCTCGATCTCAGCTGGGTAGATGTTCATGCCTCCTGAGATGATCATGTCCTTCTTGCGATCGCAGATGTAGACGTATCCCTCGTCGTCGAAGTAGGCAATGTCGCCGACCGTTTGATAGCCGTTGCGCTGATCTTTCAGGAACTGGTCGTGCTGCTTGTAGTAGTCAGCGAAGATGCTCGGGCTCTTCACGAAGAGCTCGCCGGTGTGCTCGGGCCCGGTACCGGTGACTTCGTTGCCGTCATCGTCAAAGAGTTTGATCTCGACCATCGGTGCCGGCTTGCCACACGAACCCGGTTTGCGGAGCTGATCCTCCGGACGCAGGATGGTGTTGACGCCCAGTTCCGTCGAGCCGTAGACCTCGAACAACGAATCCGCAGGAAAGTCGGCAAGGTACATCTGCTTCAGGGTGAAGCTCCACGGCGCGGCGTTGGCGATCATCCGCTTCATTGACGACACGTCGAACTTAGCCTTGATGTCGGCGGGCAGGTTGCACACCATTCGAATCGGGGTCGGCGCACTGAAGGTTGTGCTGACCTTGTAGGCGTCGACGAGACGAAGCCAATCCACGGGATCGAACTTGCGTTGCAACACCACGGTCTGACCGAGCGCCTGAGCGATACCCATGAAACCGCCAGGACCACTGTGATAGAGCGGGCCCGTGGTGATGTACACGTCGTTCGGTGCGTAGCCGATGAACGCCAGCATTGCACCGACCTGCGCTGCGTTGGGTGCGCCGCGGCGGAACGCGCCCTTCGGTTTGCCGGTCGTGCCGCTGGTATAGATCATCGTCGCACCGGCCTCTGTCGACGCCGGAACGTCGGGCTCGGCATCTGACGCCGCGGCAATCGCCGCATCCGCGTCGACCATTCCTTCGGGCGCGTGGCCGTCGAACACCAAGACATGTTCGACCTTTGGAAGGCCCTTCCTGATGCGGTTGAACAGCGGCGCGTACTCGGCATCGACGTAGACGATCGTCGCATCGCAATGATCCGTGACATACATGGCTTCGTCGTCACTGAGCCGGTAGTTCAGCGGGACGGCGGTGACACCCAACTTGCGGGCCGCGTTGATCATCACGACCAGACCAGGTGAGTTCTGACCGCACCACACGACCTTGGTGTCTCCCGGCCGTGCGCCAAGATCGAGCAGCACATTGGCCAAGCGGTTGGCCAGCTCGTTGAGCTGGCTAAAACTCAACCTCGTGAGTACTCCCCCTGGGCGATCGTCGATCACCGCAAGCTTGTCGGGCTGAGCGATCGAGTACGCAGTGAGGAAGTCGGCCATGAGCGCACTTCGTAGCAGGCGCGCTGCGTTCTTGGTCAAGCGAAGAGGCAACAGCGCGGCGCGTACCAGCCGATCCGACACGACTTCACCGTACGCCGCACGGACTGCAATGCTCGCACCATGGCAGCACGCACCATTCACGGAGCCGCCGGCCTCAAAGAGGTCGTCGGTGAGCATCTTGGCTTCAGCGATTGGATGGAGATCACCCAGGAACGGGTGAACCAGTTCGCCGAAGCGACCGGCGATTTCCAGTGGATTCACGTCGATCCCGAACGAGCCAAGAAAGAGAGCCCCTTCGGCGGACCGATCGCCCACGGCTACCTCACGTTGTCGCTCGGTCCGGTGCTGATGCCGATGGTCTTCAAGACCACCGGGTTCAAGATGGGCGTCAACTACGGTTGCAACAAGGTGCGGTTCATGTCGCCCGTGCCCGTAGGTGCCAACCTGCGCCTCGGTGTGAAGTTGCTGAGCGTCGAAGACATCGCCGGCGGAGTCCAGTCGACCTACGAGCTCACCTTCGAATGCGAGGGAGCCAGCAAGCCAAGTTGCGTCGCCGAAACCGTCGGCCGCAGCTACGAATAGCCCTGCTGTGCAGCACGTCGCCATCGTCACCGGAGCCAATCACGGCATCGGCGCAGCGACGGCAGAACGATTCGCTGCCGACGGCATCGCAGTACTCGTTACCTATCTCCGCGGCCGCGTGGCTACGGATGCGGCGACGCCAGAGCGCTATCAGGAGAACCGCATGCGATCCGGCGACGAGGTTGTCAAACGAATCGCCGCGACCGGCGGGCGGGCGATCGCGATCGAAGCCGACCTGCTCGACGTCGCTACTCCGGCGATGTTGTTCGACCGGGCCGAGGCCGAGTTCGGTCCGGTCGACATGGTGATCAACAACGCGACCGGCTGGGCATCGGGCGACTCGTTCGCCGTGGGCGGCAATGATCCGGCTGGCCGCGAAACTCCAGGAGTCACTGCCGATCTGTTCGACCGGACATTCGGCGTCGACGCCCGCGCAGGCGCGCTGATGATCGCCGAGTTCGCCCGTCGGCACATTGCCCGCGACGCGACGTGGGGCCGCATCGTCGGCCTGACGTCGGGAGGCTCGAATGGCTTCCCGTCAGAGGTCACGTACGGCGCGGCGAAGATGGCGCTGGAGAACTACACGATGGCTGCCGCGACTGAACTCGGGCGTCGCGGCATCACCGCCAACATGATCGATCCGCCCATCACCGACTCTGGTTGGGTGAACGACGCCATTCGCGCGTTCGCCGCCACCAGTTCTGATCACTTCCACGTCGCAGATCCCACCGAGGTCGCCGGCGTGATCGCCTGGCTGTGTTCGGACGAGGCGCGGATGGTGACCGGCAACGTGATCCGCATGCGCTAGCGGAAGTCCAAGATGCGTCAGCGGAAGTTCGGCATCACTTCCGACGCAAACAGATCCATCGACTCGGTGTCGGGGTAGTCGCTGCACCACGGGATGAACCCGGTACAGCCGAGATCGATGTACGCCTGCACCTTTTCACTGACCTGCTCGGGCGTGCCGACCAATCCCGTTGCCTGCCACTTGTCGAACGGGTCGCCCCACAGGCTGCGACTGCCCAGCGTTTTCAGCTCGGCCTCGGTGGAACGAATGCACATCTCCGGTGACCAGGTCTTGCCGATCGTCTCTTCGTCGCGGCCGACAGCTGTGCAATGCCCTCTCAGGATCTCGCGCTTGCGCGCCCACTCCTCCGGCACTCCGCCGAAGTTCGAGTAGTCGGCGTGGCGGGCAACGACTCGCAGGGTGAGTTGCTCTCCGCCCCCGCCGATCCAAATCGGGGGATGCGGCGACTGCAGCGGTTTCGGGTCACAGTTGGCCCGTGACAGTTGGTAGTACTTCCCGTGGTACGTCGTCTCCGGTTCGGACCACATGCTCTTGACGATCTCGACGCACTCGCGCAGCATCCCGATGCGGTCCTTCGGCTTGGGGAACTCGAAGCCGTAGCCCTTGAACTCGTTCTCGTACCACCCTGCACCGATGCCCCAATCCAGGCGGCCGCCACTGATCACATCGATCGTCGAGGTGATCTTGGCAAGCACACTGGGTTGGCGATAGCCGTTGCAACCCACCATTTGCCCGAGGCGCACGGTGCTGGTCCGTTGACTGATGGCAGCGATCGTCGTCCAACATTCGAACACTGCCTCGCCGGCCGGCCGCGGAACGTTGTGGAAGTGGTCGTACACCCAGATCGAGTCGTAACCCAAAGCCTCGGCCCGAATGGCGATGTCGACGGCCTTGTGCCACTTGGCCTCAGCACCTTCGATGCTCGCCAGTTCCATCTTCCAACCCTGCGGCATGAAGACACCAAAGATGATCTTGCTCATGCCGCGGCACCATAGCTGTGGCGGCTTGGCGAGGCTTCGGCCGGGGTGTGGAGTCCGATGGGTGACCCTGGTCACAGCTTCTCTAGGTTGCGGCCATGGAGTTTTCGGTGGCCGACGTGCACGAGGCGATCGCTGCCAGCCGGCCGGATGCCGAGTGTCTCGTGTTCCGCGACCTCCGACTGACCTGGGCCGATGTAACCGAACGGACGCGCCGCCTAGCCAACTTCCTCATCGACGCCGGCCTCGGCACGCACACGGAACGCTCAGCACTCGCCGGACACGAGAGTGGCCAAGACCATCTGGCCGTCTACCTGCACAACGGCAACGAGTACCTCGAGTCGATGCTTGGAGCGTTCAAGGCGCGGGTCGCGCCGTTCAACGTCAACTACCGATACGTCGCCGAGGAGTTGAGGTATCTGCTCAACGATTCGCGGGCAGCGGCGATCGTCGTACACAGCCAGTTCGCACCGACGCTCGCCGACGTGCTCCCCGCCCTCGACAACCTACGCGTGATCATTCAGGTGCCCGATGATTCCGGAAACGACCTGCTGCCCGGTGCCGTTTGGTACGAGGATGCATTGGCGGCGGCGTCACCCGACAAACCGGCGGTCGAGTGGAGCCCCGACGACCTCTACATCTTGTACACCGGAGGGACGACCGGCATGCCGAAGGGTGTGCTGTGGCGCAACAGCGATGCGAATGTCGAGTGTTTCGGAGGCACTGAGGCCGAGACGCTCGACGGGATCATCGGTGCCGCCGACGGTGGGTTGAAGGCACTCCTCGCGCCGCCGTTCATGCATGGCGCCGGGCATTGGATGAGCTTCCGCACGTGGAACCTCGGCGGCACCGTCTTCGTGCAGTCGATACCCGAGCGATTGGATCCTCCCGATGTATGGGGCCTTGTCGAACGGGAGCGGCTCAATTTTCTATTGATCGTCGGCGATGCGTTCGCCAGGCCATTGCTCGACGAACTGGGCGCCGCGACGTACGACCTCCAGTCGCTCACTGTGTTGCTGTCGGGCGGCGCCCCGTTGAGCGCCGGGCTGAAAGAGGAGTTCCTCAAACACCTGCCGTCGCTGATCATCGTCGACGGCCTCGGATCCTCGGAGGCAGGAGGCCAGTTGGCACACGTCTCGGCCGGCACGAAGGCCACCACCGGTACGTTCGCGATCAGCCCTGGCAACCACGTCCTGTCCGCCGATCTCGACCGCGAGTTGCAAGCCGGCGACGACGAGCTCGGATGGCTGGCCAAGAGTGGGCGGCTCGCGCTCGGCTACCTCGGCGACGCGACAAAGACTGCGCGGTCCTATCCCTCCATCGACGGCGTTCGATTTGCGGTGCCGGGCGACCGCGCCCGTCTTCGTGCCGATGGTGTGGTCGAGTTGCACGGGCGTGACAGCGTGACCATCAACAGCGGAGGCGAGAAGATATTCGCCGAAGAGGTGGAGGCGGCGATCAAGGCACACCCGGATGTGTACGACTGCGTGGTCGCCGGCCGGCCGAGCGAAAGATGGGGCAACGAAGTCGTCGCCGTAGTGCGAATGCGCGCCGGTCGCCGCGCCGATGAAGCCTCGTTGCTAGACGAAGCCGAACGCCACATCGCCCGCTACAAGCTGCCAAAGGCGTTCGTCTTCGTCGACGAAGTCGTCCGCTCCCCTTCCGGCAAAGCCGACTACCGCTGGGCCAATGAAATCGCCGCCTCCCCCTGACCCGTCCGAGTGTTTGCGGCCCGCAGCGGCCGTGGCCACGCAATCAAGTCACGCAATCTCCGGGACGACCGGAAAATTCGTACCTCGCATCCCGGTCTCGGCCTCAGGGCTGGGATGCGAGCACGTTGCCGGCGGCGTCGATCAACTCTGCGAGCTGCGGCCCACCACCGTTCGCGAGTGCCACCAGCGCGATGCGGAGGCCGTCCGTTCCCGGAAGATCATGCAACGGAATGGTGAAGCGGTCTCCGTCGTGGGTTGTGACGCGCAAGGCGGAGGCGTTCGAGTCAGCGGTGATGACGTTGAGCGGAGCGCAGCACGCAATCTCCTGATCCGTGGGACGAGCCACTGGACCGTATGACATGCCCTGTGGCACTCCATCGACCTCCGGCTGAAGCGATATCGAGTCGAAGACCCGCTTGACCTCAACTTTCCACGATTCTCCAGTCGGCAAGGTGCCCGACCACGTCTGCTCATTGGCAGACGTCTCGGTGACCGCGACGTCGATCGAAACATCTGTCACATCGCCGGTGAACGGTGGATCCGTACCCGGCGGTACCGGCTCGGCTGGAACCGTTCCAGCGGGCGCGACGCCTGAGCCTTGATCGGCACCGGTCTGTTGCAGCATCTCGTTCCACTTTGCATCCGATGCGGGCTCGACGGACCCGGCTGCAGCCATGACCTGCGCGTCGCTGACGTTGAACCCGGTGACCCGGAAGTCGAGCCCATCTCGCTCCCACGACAGCAGGTGTACGTCGATGTGCGGCACAGTCATCGCCATCGAGTAGCTGCCGACGAAGCCGTCCGCCCCCTTAACCTTCGTCGCGGTCAGATTGGCCTGGAGCCCGAACATTGCCCGGTTGGACAGTCTCGTCGGATACACCTGAAGGCCAATCGAACGCCCATCGGGATTCGCGTAGCTGAGCCCGGAGAAGTTGGATCCCATGGCCAGATCGGAGATCGGCGCGTCGTGCGCCAGCACGAGTGTCAGTCCATCGAGCAGGGCTGCCGTAGGAACGGCGGCAGAACCGTCGGCATTTCGAACGACTGCTTGCGCCAACTTCGACAGGGACGCGTCGTCGATGTTGCGAGACGTCAGCACTGCCCAGTGACCGTCGACCTCGATGTACAAGAGGCGTTGCCCGGTGTCGCCGTCGGCCAGCGCCGCACGCCTACCGTCGATGACCGTTTCCTGAAAGTTCGAACCACCGGCGGCCGGCGTCAGCTCAAGACCGGCACCCGCCGATCCATTGACCGACACGATTGGCCCGAGTGGCGCGGCTTCGGTCGCGTAGACACTCATGTTGACAGTCGCCCCGGCAGGACCGGTTTGAGTTCCGGGCTCGCTCACCATGACGAGACCCAAGCCGTCTGGTGGGTTGGCGACGAGCCAATGCAGCCGACTGGGGTCGTTGCCGATGCTCTGATCGTTGCGATTGGTGGCGATCGCAACCAGACCGGCAATCAACACGCCGACCGTCGCCACCGCGATCACCCATCGCCGTCGGGTGGGACCTCGCGGCCGCCGGAAGTCGGGGATCGGAGCATGCGCTGTTGCAGTACGCAGGCTCGCGCCGCTGGATCGCAGGATCGCGTCGATGCCTTCTTCACGTTCGTCGAGATCTGTCATCGTGCATCCTCCTCCTTCGTCGGCGGCGTCAACCGAGACGCCAGTGCATGGCGGCCGCGTGAGAGATGGGTCTTCACTGTTCCTGCCGAACATCCCAGCACCTCGGCGATCGAGTCCACCGTCAGATCGTCGACATAGTGCAACGCGATCGCCGCTGCCTGCTGCTTCGGCAACTTGCTGACGATCAGCCACAACTCGCGGTCGCGTTCATCGATCGCCGGATTGGCGGCCGGCGGCCGGTTGCCGAACCGTGCCATGGCCGACACTTCCCGCCGCAACCGGCGCGTCCGCGACATCGCGTTGTTGACCATCACCTTGCGAACCCAAGCGAGCGGATCGTCGTAGCCGGATATCTCCGACCAGCGACGGTAGCCAGTCGAGAATGCCTCTTGAACGAGATCGGCGGCGTCGGCCGACGAACCAGTCAGCACATACCCGAGCGCGATGCACCGCCGATAGCCGCGGACGTAGAAGTCGTCGAAGTCGACATCGACCAGACCTGGGTCGTCGCCACTGTTGGCGTGAATCACCATCACGCATCCTTACTTGCCGCAGCGCACTCCAGGGTTGACACAAACAGGGGGAGCAAGTCACGAAATGTCCGGCACAAACGGATAATTCGTACCTCGCCTCGTCAGTGGGGCGCGTAGGACTCCAGAACGTTGCCACTCGCGTCGACCAACTCAGCCAGCAACGTGCCGTCGGGGATGGCGATCAGCGCAACACGCACGCCGCCTGTGCCCGGCAGTTCGTGGAGCGGGATGGTGTATCGGTCGCCGTTGGTACGGAGCACACGCATAGACACAGCCTGCGGATTCTTCGTGATTGCGATCGGGTTGCAACACGAGACCGAAGTGCCGGTGGGTGGCTGGGTCGACGTCCCGAAGCCACTCTCCACCAATTTTCCGTCGATGGAGTAGCGAATATCCATCCGGTCATAGACCCGGGTGATCTTGGCGGTCCACGATTCGCCGGTCGGCAGCACACCCGACCACTGTTCCTCGTTGGACGAGACGTCGTCGACCGTCACAGTGACCGCAACGTCGCGGGGCTCACCCACGAATGATGGCTGGGTGTCGCTAGGCACTTCGGCGGGCGAGGTTCCAGCGGGAGCCGTGTCAGGTTGGCCAGCCTGTGGGCCAAGCGCGGTCCACTCGTCCGGCGCAGCGCGTGAGGCAGAAGCTGCGGCAGCAAGCGTCTGCTCTTTGGTGAGGCCCTGACCGGAGACCTGAAAGTCGAGTCCGTCTCGGCGCCACACGACGACCCAGGCAGTGGCCGGAGGGTCTGAGTTCTCCGAGGTGAGGCCACTGACAAACCCGGAAAAGTCCCCCACAGAAACTGGCTGAAAGTCGAACGACATTTGTGGAGAAGCGACGAGTGCCGGAGCCGCTGGACTTATCGCAAGCAGCACGACTCCTGCAGCACTGGCGGGCGACGAATAGCTGATAGTGACCAGGTCGCGTCGCGTCGCCGTCATCGGGACGACCTTCTTGAACCCATCGGGCAGGCCGGCCGCCCCCACGTCGTAGTGCCCTGAGGCGTCAGCCGCCAGCGTTCCCGCGAGCTGGAGCAAAAGCTCGTCGCTGATGTTTCGCGAGGCCAGGTACACCCAGGAAGAGTTGATCTCGACGTAGAGCCCTCTGCCGCCGTTCGGCAACCTGGCGAACGCGGCGCGCTTGCCGCCGAGGTCGAATTCCACGTAGCCGAGCGCATCACCGGAGTACGACCCGATGTCGATCCCCTGCGTCGTGTCAATGGAGCCCTGCACGGACAGCATCGGACCGAGTGGCGCGGCATCGGTGGCGTACAGGTTCATCGCGAACACGTCCGGGATCTGGTGTGGTGGGGAAGTCGCCGAATCGAACACATCCGCCGGCTTCCAGCCCGGCGGCAGGTCGCGGAGCAACCAGTGCAATCTCGTTGGGTCGTTGTTGCCGACCGACTCGTTTCTATTTGTTCCAATGGCGATGAGGCCGACGACAACCACAGCGATAGTTGCGAGCGCCACGACCGGGGCAATCCACCGACGCGGCGTGCGCAGGCTCAGTTCCGGCAACGACCGGATCGAGGCATCCCGCCGCAATACCGCAACTGCCCGACGGGCCACCTCATCGATCGGTTCGTTTTCCATCAATTCAGGCATCGTGTTCCTCTTCCATCTGTGCGCCGAGACGATCCGCGAGGGACCGTCGAGCCCTGAACAACTGGGTCTTCACCGTGCCGGCCGCACAGCCGAGGACCGCGGCGATCGCATCCACCGACTGATCCTCCACGTAGTACAGGACGACTACCGCCATCTGCTGACGAGGCAAGGCGCGCACGGCTTGCCAGAACGCATCGTTGACCGGCTCGGCTGTTGTTGATGTCTGCGCGGGACGGGCCGCAAGCCGTTGTCGCACGTTCAATTCGTGACTCAGTCGCCGCCACCTCGACACGGCGCGATTGGTGATCACGCGGCGCACCCACCCTGCCGGATCCTCGTAGGTCCCCACCACGCTCCACCGCCGGTGGGCAGCCGCGTACGCCTCTTGCACGAGGTCTTCGGCGTCGCCCCAATTGCCGGTCAGGGAATACGCGAGCGACAGCATCCGCCGACCGGTGGCGACATAGAACGACTCAAAATCGATGGTGATGACCGCTGGGACTTCGCCGTTGGTCAACATCACGCTTGTCTACTCGCCCGACCCGGCATCCCGGTTGACATCACCGGAAACACTCGATCTGGTCTTCGCCGAATAGCCTCCTGCGGGTGAGCAAACGAGCGTGGGACAGTGACACGTTGCCGCAAGGCGACGACAAGGTCACCGCTGTACGACAGATGTTCGATGCGATCGCACCTCGTTACGACCTCGTCAACCGGATCATGACATTCCGACTCGATGTGCGTTGGCGGCGCAAGGCGGTCAAGCTGCTCGTGCTGCCGCGTGCGAGCACGGTGATCGACCTCGCCAGCGGAACCGGTGACCTGTGTGTCGACCTGGCTCGCGCCGGCCATCGTCCCCTGTCCTTCGACCTCAGCTTCGGTATGCTCGCCGCCGATCGCAGCGGCGCGCCACGAGCGCAAGCCGACATCTTGCGGCTGCCACTGCCCGACCACTCCGTTGACGGGGCGACATGCGGATTCGCCTTGCGCAACTTGGTGGAGCTGCCGAAGTTCTTCGACGAGCTCGGTCGAGTTGTGCGGCCGGGGGGAAGGATTGCGCTGCTCGACGTCGGCGTACCGCGCAACAGGCTGATCCGTTGGGGCAACAACATCTACTTCGGCAAGATCGTCCCGAAGATCGGCGGCCTGTTGAGCGACGGCGCGGCGTATCGATACCTTCCGAAGAGTGTCGCCTATCTGCCCGCGCCAGAAAAGATGCTTGCCGACCTGCGCTCCGCGGGATTCGTCGACGCCGAGCATCATCAACTGTCGGGTGGCATCACACAACTGCTGCTCGGCACTCGGAGCTGACGACTTGCGGGCCGTCAGTCGACCGCTCGAGCGCGAAGTCGACCTCAACGACATCGCCCGCGGCGACGGCTACCTCTTCGTCCGTGACGGTGTCGGAGTTGCGGGGCGAGGCGTCGCCGCGCGAGTGGCCATCGACGAGGTCGCCGCGTTCCTGGCGAGCATCGACCACGACGATCAAGCGGATGGAGCGCTGCCACTGGCGCTCGGCGTCGTGCCGTTCAAGCCCGGGTCGCCGTGCGAGTTGATCGTGCCGGAAATGGCGGTCGTCAAGGCCGCCGACGGTCGCCGATGGGTGACCACCATCGACGACGCGCCCGCAGAACTCGACACGCCATCACGTCCGCAACCCAACGCGCAGAGCTTCACCACCGAACCTCTCACGCCGGTCGACCGCTATCTCCGCGCAGTCGCCACTGCACGCGACGCCGTGCGCGAAGGCCGTTTGATCAAAGCCGTGATCGCACGCGAAATAACTGTGAGCAGCGACGAGCCGATCGACATTCATGCTGTGCTGCTCCGCCTGCGGTCATCGTTCGGATCGAGCTATCGATATTCGATCGACGGCTTCGTCGGTGCAATGCCCGAGCTGCTCGTCTCGGTGAAGGGTGACACTGTGCAGGCTCACCCCTTCGCCGGTACGACGCCGCGCACAGGGGATCCCGACACGGATAGGCGTGCGGCCGCCGAACTTCTCGCGAGTGCCAAGAATCAAACAGAACATCGCGTCGTGATCGACATGATTCACGACACCCTGCTTCCGTGGTGCAGTTACCTCGACTGGGAACCTGAGCCGTCGATCGTCGCCGTTGCCAACGTGCAACACCTCGGCACGCGCATGGAAGGCCATCTGTCGGATCCGCGGCCAAACGTCCTCGAGCTTGTCCGTGCCCTTGCGCCGACGCCTGCCGTCGGCGGGTTTCCACGAGCGGAGGCGTTGGAACTGATCGAGCGGGTGGAGGGATTCGACCGCGGTCGCTATGCCGGATCGGTCGGCTGGGTAGATGCCGCCGGCGACGGTACGTGGGCCGTGGCGTTGCGTTGCGCTGAGTTCTCGGACGATCGCCGCAGCGCTCGGCTTGTTGCCGGTGGAGGCATCGTCGCCGACAGCGAACCCCTGGCTGAGCTGGCCGAGACGCAGGCGAAGTTTCAGGCGATGCTGTCAGCCATCGTGCGGCCGTAGCGCCGAATCGAGCGTGACGTCGAGCGCGGCGACGACGGCATCGTTGAGCTCGGCGTGAGCGTCGACGTTGTCCTTGCGATTCGACGCCACGCGCACGACGCACGTATCAATCTCGTCGAATGCCGCAGCGAGTTCATCCGCCGTCTCAGCGGTGTACGAGCGAAGGCCGAAGGCCCGGGCAACCTCGACGATGTCGGTGCCATGCGGGGTGCCGAACACCTGCTCGAACACATCGGCTGGCAACGTCGTTGCCTGCGGCAGGAACGAGAAGATCGCCCCGCCATCGTTGTCGGTCACGATGATCTTCAGGTCGAGTCCGCGGGCATGCAACGCAGTCAGCGACGATATGTCGTGGCAGAAGGCGACGTCGCCGAGCAGCGCGGTCGTCGGAGCACCACTACCGAATGCGACTCCGATTGCTGTGGCGATGACACCATCGATCCCGTTGGCTCCGCGGTTGGCGTGCACGGTGATATCGCTTCGTGGGGTGCCGAACCATTCGACATCGCGCACCGGCATCGACGATGCGACGACGAGGTGCCCGCCGGCCGGTATCCCGGCGGTGACTGTTCGGGCGATGCCAGGTTCGGAAAGCTGACGTTCGTTGGCCAGCGCGTTGTCGAGCGCCTCGCGAGCGATTGCGTCGGCGGCGAGCCATTGATCGATCCAGGCCGGATCGCGTGAGGGAATCACCTCGGAAGCAAGGCTCGAACAGAGCGCGCCGATCGAGGCATGGACCTGCTGCGAGCCGACCAGATTCGGATCGGAGACAAGACCGACCGACGACACCGCCACATGCCTCGCCTTCGTCCCCGCGAGCCATTGCGCAAGCACCTTCGATGCCGGAGGCATTCCCAACTGCAGTACAACCGCAGGCCGATGTGCCTCGGCAAATTCGGAGTGCCGCAATATCGCATCGAACCGCGCAACCGCAGACTCCAGCATCTGACAGCCCGAGAGTGGGTCGGCCACGATCGGCCATCCTGTTGCAGATGCAAGTTCCTGCACCAGCCGCGGGTCGTCGACGCCGTTGCCGGCGATGATCAGCCCGCGCGACGCCGCCACTAGGTCGAGTAGGTCGGTGACGTCGACGAGGGGCGGCGAGCGCAGCTCGACGGGTTCCACGTCCGGCAAAGATCCTGCTTGCCCAACGAGCGGCTCCCGGAACGGAAGGTTGAGATGAACTGGCCCCGGCTTGTCGCCGACCGCGCGCGCCCACGCGTTGGAGGCGATCGAGCGCCACGTTGCCCTTTGCGCGTCCAGTGGCACGCCGGGATCGTGGAACCACCGCACGGCACCGCCGTACAAGTTGGTCTGCTCGATCGTCTGCGGCGCGCCGACGCCGTGCAACTCGGGCGGACGATCTGCGGTCAGCACCACCATCGGCACGCCGGACTGATGTGCTTCGACGACCGACGCGTGGAAGTGAGTGGCCGCAGTTCCGCTGGTGCACAACAACGCGGCCGGTACGCCTGTCGCCAGTGCAACCCCGAGCGCAGCAAACGATGCCGATCGCTCGTCGTGGAAAACGTGTGTCTGGATAGCGGGGCACGAGACCAGGGCCAGGGCCATCGGCGTACTCCGCGAGCCGGGCGCGACGACTGCGTGCCGCAGGCCGTGACCCACCCATTCGTCGACCAACGTGGCGCAGAACGTGGCCTGCACATCGTGTGGCTCCGGGGTCATGTTCGCCACGATAGGGGCCTATCATCCAGCACGTGCGCCCGCATGTCGAGGTCGAGATCTGGTCGGATGTCGTCTGCCCCTGGTGTTACATCGGCAAGCGTCGATTCGAGACAGCCGTCGCCGGGCTAACCGACGAGATCGACGTGCACATCGTCTTCAAGCCATTCCAACTCGACCCGACCGCATTGCCCGGTAAAGCAGGTCCGGTGCTCGATGCGTACGCCAAGAAGTTCGGCGGACCAGAGCGCGCTCGGCAGATCATCGACCACGTCACCGCCGTAGCGGCCGCGAACGGAATTCAGTTTCGAATGGATCGGGCGCTGCGCGCCAACACACTGCTGGCGCATCGGCTGCTGTGGCTCGCCCAGGCAACCGACAGCCAGATCGCCTTGAAGGAACGCCTGCTGCAGGCGTACTTCATCGACGGCCTCGACATCGGCGATCCCGAAGTCCTGGCAACGTGCGCAGCTGATGTCGGCCTCGATCGTGATTCGGTGCTGGCATTCCTCGACAGCGACGATGGCCTCGACGAGGTACGCGATGAGATGCGGGCGGCGGCAGAAATGGAGATCACCGCAGTGCCGACGTTCGTGTTCGATGGCAAGTGGATGGTTCCCGGAGCTCAGGAACCCGACACCTTCGCGCAGGTGTTGCACAGGGTCGTTGCCAAGCGCACCGCGGATGTCTGACTGGCGGCCGCTTGGCGGCGAGCTTGGCGCATGGACGTGCGGTGAGGGTCCGCGGCTGGTCTTCGTGCACGGGTTCACCCAAACCGCGAGCTCGTGCAAACCGATCGCCGCGCTGTTCGCCGATGATGGCTACGAGTCGGTCGTGGTCGACGTACCGGGCCACGGCGAGAGCGCTGGGGTGCATGTCGACTTGCGGCGCGGCGCGGACATGTTGACTTCGCTGTGCGGAGCCGCTGTGTACATCGGCTACAGCCTCGGCGGACGGTTGTGTATGCATGCTGCGCTGATGTACCCGCATCTCGTCCGCGGACTCGCGGTCGTCGGCACCTCACCCGGCATCGCTGACGAAGATGAGCGGAAGGCGCGGCGCGCCGCGGACAACGAACTGGCTGACCACATCGTCGATGTGGGCGTCGACACCTTCCTCGACGAGTGGCTGGCGCAACCGTTGTTTGGCGGGTTGACGCTCGACGATGACGCCCACGCCGACCGGTTGGCAAACTCACCGGAAGGGTTGGCCAGCAGCCTTCGTCTCGCCGGTACCGGCGCGCAGGGTTCTCTCTGGCAGCGCCTGCACGAGATGAAGATGCCGGTGTTGACGATTGCCGGCGAACGGGACGACAAGTTCGCCGCCATCGGTCGAAAGGTCAGTGCATCTGTGCCAACGGGTAAAGCGATCGAGATTGCAGGCGCAGGCCATGCAGCCCACCTTCAGGAACCGCAGCAGGTCGTCAAGGCGCTCACCGACTGGCTGCTCGAGATCAAGTACTGATAGGCCCCAGCGCCAAGCCGAGGGCGAGCAGCAATCCGACGACCAGCTGCGTACGCGCAGTCGCCGCGAGCACGGCGATCAGCTCCCTGCCTTCAGCACCTCGCCGCACGAGGCGGACCGGTGGAATGGCGACGGCGAAACCTGCGAGCGCGATCGCTGCCCATGCTCGCCACGCCACTGCGATCACAACGATCAGGATCGCCCCCGCCGCGAGACAACCGGTGTACAACCGGCGCGTTCGGCTGTCGCCGAGCCGAACAGCCAGCGTGCGTTTGCCTGCCGCACGATCGGTGGGTATGTCGCGCAGGTTGTTGACGACCAGCAACGCGCACGCCAAGAATCCTGCAACACTCCCCGCGACCCACGCGTGGGCGGGAAGCTCTTCGATGATCACGTACGTCGCTCCGACGGTAGCGACGAGCCCGAAGAACACGAACACGAACAACTCACCGAGGCCGAGGTAGCCGTACGGCTTTGGTCCACCGGTATAACCCCAGCCGGCCAGCATGGCCAGAAGGCCGACGAGGATCAGCCACCAGGTCGTGGCAACCGCCAGGATCAACCCGGCAATCGCAGCGACGCCGAATGCCATGAACGCGGCGCGCTTCACGTGACTTGGCTTGGCCAGCCCACCCGCAACCAGTCGCACGGGGCCGACGCGCACGTCGTCGGTTCCGCGTATCCCGTCGCTGTAGTCGTTCGAGTAGTTGACGCCGACCTGCAGCGCGAGGCTGACGATCAACGTCGGACCAACCCGCCACCACACCGGCGACGATCCTCCGACAGCGGCGCCGGCTCCGATTGCCACAGGTACCACGGCCGCCGGGAGCGTGCGCGGACGAGCGCCGAGTATCCACCGATTCACGGCCGTCACCGTAGCCTTCTGACCGTGCCGCACCTTGTTGCGATCGACCTTCCTGGCGGCGACCGATTCGTCGAAGCGCTGCAGCGGATCTGGGATGCCGGCGACGCGGCGTTTCCTCTCGACCGACGTTCGCCGGGTGCCGCACGCCACGCGCTTCTGGCCACCATTGCGCCGGATCAATTGATCAACGAGCAGGGATTGCACAGCCTCGATGGGCGCGGAGTCGACGAGGGTGATGCACTTGTCGTGGCCACGAGCGGCACCACTGGTTCGCCGCGTGGTGTCGTGCTGACCCACGACGCAGTCGTTTCCTCGGCGCGCGCCACGTCAGGTCGACTCGGTGTCACCGGCGACGACACGTGGTTGGCCTGCTTGCCGCTGTCACACGTCGGAGGGTTGTCCGTGGTGATGCGGGCGATCGCGACGGCGACGCGAGTAGTCGTGCACGACGGCTTCGACGTCGACGCCGTCGAAGGCGCGGCACGTCAAGGCGCGACGCTGGTCTCGCTGGTGCCAACTGCATTGCGACGCGTCGACGCGAGTCTCTTCCGCCGGGTCGTGCTCGGCGGCTCGCGCCCACCCGACCAACTTCCCGCGAACGTCGTAACCACCTACGGCATGACCGAGACCGGCAGTGGTGTCGTGTACGACGGTTACCCACTCGACGGCGTCGAGATCCGCGTAGACGAGGCAGGCGAGATCCACGTTCGCGGCCCGATGCTGATGCGTTGCTATCGCGACGGTACGAATCCCGTTGTTGACGGCTGGTTCCCAACCGGAGATCTGGGTGATATCGCCGGCGACGGCCGGGTAGCTATTCACGGCAGACGTGGCGACATGATCATCAGCGGGGGCGAGAACGTTTGGCCGGCGACGGTCGAGGACGTGCTGCGCGTTCATCCCCGCGTCGCCGAGGTTGCGGTCGCCGGAGTGGCAGATCTCGAGTGGGGGCAGCGGGTCGTTGCCTGGATCGTGGCGACAGATGCATCGAGCCCGCCGACTCTTGCATCGATTCGCTCATTCGCCGCCGAGAGCTTGCCGATGTACATGTTGCCGAAGGAAATTCGGCTCGTCGACAGCGTGCCGACGACCTCGTCGGGCAAGGTGCGTCGACAGGATCTCCCCTCCTAACAAGGTAAGGTCGCAGCTCACATGCGGAACAATTATTCGGATCACACGTTGTTCTTGGTCGGAGCGGCCCAGGGTGAACTCCGCTGACGTGAAGGTTCGGCTGTCGCCGGCCTACTGGCGTTTGTGGACGGCAAGCACGATCTCCAACCTCGGTGACGGCGTTTTTCTCGTCGCCCTGCCCCTGCTCGCTTACCACCTCACGCGCAGCGAGTTGTCGATTGCCTTCATCGGTGTAGCGGCTGCCCTGCCGTGGCTGTTGTTTTCGTTGCCGGTCGGCGCCGTTGTCGACCGCATCGATCACCGTCTGCTGATGGTGCGCGCTGATTCCTTTCGTGTCGTGACGGTTGGGGCCTTGGCGATCGCGATCGCATCGCACAACGTTCACATGTGGATGTTGTGGGTCGCCGCCGGTTGCCTCGGTGTGGCGGAAGTGTTTTTCGACAACGCCTCGCAGGCAATGGTGCCGACGATCGTTCCGATCGAACTGCTCGAAAAGGCGAACGGTCGTCGGTTGGCGGCCGAAGTTGCGGCCAACAGCTTTGTCGGCACGCCGATCGGCAGCGTGCTGTTCGTCGCCGCGATGTGGCTGCCATTCGGATTCGATGCAGCGAGTTTCGCGATCGCCGCGGCACTCGTGTTCACCCTCCGAGTCGCGACAAAGCCCCGCCCGCCGACCGCTGAGCCGCACCGCAGACTTCGCGTCGACATCGCCGAAGGCATGCGTTGGCTGTCGCGACATCGAGTCCTGCGCGGTGTGGCCATCGCCGCCGCCTTGGGGGTGCTCGGGATGCAGATGACGGCGTCCATCTTTGTGCTGTTCGCCCACGACCTGCTACACCTCAGCGACCGGTGGTACGGCGCGTTGATCGCAATCGGCGCCGTCGGTGCAGTGGTAGGCGGACTCGTAGCCGAGCGACTCACCAAGCGGGTGGGCGCGCTGTCGATCATCTACGGCACCGTCGTGCTGTGGATGTTGTGCATGTTCGCCGAGGGTTTCTGGCCGCGCCTGTGGGTCAGCGCGACGGCGACTGTTGTGATGGCATTTGGGACGACCGTTTGGAACGCGGTCACGATCTCGCTTCGCCAGCGAATCATTCCTGCACATCTCCTGGGCCGCGTCAACAGTGTCTACCGCTGGCTGGTGTGGGGTTCGATCTCGCTTGGCGCAGCACTCGGCGGCCTCATCGCTCGAGAGTTCGGCCTGCGGGCACCGTTCTTCTTCGGCGCCGCGTTCGGCGGCGTGGCTTTCGTGACGTTGTTCTTCTCGATCACCGCCCGAGATATCAGCGCCTTGACGCGGCAACCAGTGGTCGCCGGCAACTACCCGACCGATGACACGCCCGTTTGAAGTAGATACGTTTCCGTCGCCGGAGGGGTTTCAATAACCGCCCTCCAACACGAGGGCGGCACCGGCGAGGCCTTCGTGTTCGAAGTTGTCCCAACCAAGATTCTCAGCTTCGCCAAGAAGACCTTCGCCGCAGCTCGCCACACGTTCTGACCAGCGTCTATTAGACAATTTCTGCGCAAGTTTGATTTGCACCGTCAATCGAACAGGTGTACGATTGGGTTCATGGATGAGGCCGCTGCGATTGCGTTGCAAACACGCATGGCTGACCTGTGCGGGCACCTCAACGTGCTCCACGCCCAACTGGTACAGACCGTTGTCGAAGCACTAGACGGCGATCTGTGGATGCAATCGGGCATCAAATCGGTCGAGCATTGGCTGGCCTGGCAAACCGGGCTCTCACCGGCGCATGCCCGACAACTCGTCGACACCGCCCGGCGGTCGTCCGAACTACCGGTGACGTTCGCGGCGTTCGCCGATGGCGAGTTGTCCGTCGATCAAGTCGCCGTTGTCGCCAAACACACCCCAGCACATAACGATGCCGAAGTGTGCCAGTTGGCCAAATCGGCCACCGTCAACCAACTGCGCTCGGTCATGTCACGCTATGTCCACACCATCGGGCCACACCCCGAACCCGAACCTGAACCGGTGGTGCCTGGTGGTGGTGACCCGCGTAGTTATCTGTGGACCGGGTTCGATGAGCACAGCCGCTTCGCCATGCACCTCAACGCCCCAGCCGATCAAGGTGCTGTCATCAGCCAAGCTATTGCTGAAGCGCGCGACGCCTTGTTCTTGTCCGGGCGCACCGATGTCACCTTCCTCGAAGCCTTCGTCGAGGTCTGCAACCGCTCGCTGAGCTCGATCGCCAGCAAATCCAGGCGCGATCGCTTCCGCATCTACCTGCACCTGGTCACCGACGACATCGGCGGACCGGCGCACGCCTGGTTCAACGGTGGTGTCACCTTGCCCGAATCTGTCCGCGACGCACTGTTGTGTGATGGTGTGGTGCAACCGTTGTGGCACACCGAGGGCGTGCCGATCAACGCCGGCAGAACCCATTACATCGTCCCACCACACACCCGCCGCGCCGTGCTCGACCGCGACCGCACCTGCCGCTACCCCGGCTGCAACGCCACGGTGCATCTCGAAGCCCACCACATCAACCCCTGGCTACAAAACGGCCTCACCGACCTCGAGTTTCTTGCCGGGTTCTGCTCCCACGACCACGACGCCCATCACCGTGGCGAATTCACCATGACCGGCAATCCCAACATCCCCGGCGATCTCAAGTTCTACGACAAACGCGGCCGGTTGATCCCCGAAGGACCCCAACCCAGCCCGCCAACCGGCCCACCACCAAAACCCCCACCCGGCAAGAAATACAACCACCCCACCGGCGAACACTTCGACACCCGATGGTTCACCCTCACCGAAGCAACCGTCACTTGAACCACCGGAGTGCATGCAAGGCTTAGCCCGCGTCGGCCTCATGTTTTCCGATTTCGTCGCCTAACGGGAGAATGAACCGCACCGATAGATCGCGCCGCAAGAAGACGTAGAAGTACGAGGCCGGCGGCAACACCTCATCAGTCAGGGGCGCGCGTAGTCCCGACGAAACGACAATGACAAGCCATCTGGGAGACTGCGACGGTGACCGACGGTTCGATCTGGCAGAACCGCGACTTTCGCCTGGTCCTTGGCGGCGCCCTGATCAACAACATCGGCGACTGGGTGCTGGTCGTCGCATTGCCGATCTTCGTCTTCACCGAGTCAGGATCGGGACGCAATGCCGCGGCTGTCCTCCTCGTCGAGTTGATCGTCGGAGTGTTCCTCGGTCCATACGGTGGCGGCCTCGCCGATCGATGGGACCTCCGGCGAACCATCATCGCCACCAACCTGCTGCAGGCTGTGACTCTGCTGCCGCTTCTCGCCGTGACCCGGGATCGGCTGTGCCGGCATTCGTGGTGGCAGCCGCCCAGGCATTGCTGCAACAGGTCAACGACCCGGCCTCGTTCGCACTGGTTCCACGAATGGTCAACCCGGATCAGCTCGTGCAGGCCAACGCGGCGAACTCGACCGCCTCGTCGTTGGCCCGATTGCTGGGCGCGCCGCTCGGTGGCATCGCCGTCGGTCTCGGCGGTCTCACGACGGTCGTAGCAGTCGACTCGGTCTCGTTTGTCGCGGTAGCCCTGGCGACCGCGTTTGTGCGCACTCCGACGCCGAGTTTGACTGGCGATGCAACTGAGGGTGCTGACGGTGAAGGAGGTCAGCAGGCCAGTGTCGCCGCCGGCTGGAGGGAGATCCACGGACGCCCGGCGCTGACCGGGTATCTCATCGTGCAGTCACTCGCCCGGGTGGCGTTCGCGCTGTTCCCGGTGTTGTTCATCAAGTTCGTCGTCTCCGAGTTGCATGGTGGGGGCGCGGAGATGGGCATCATCCGCGGTTGTGCGGCGTTCGGCGGATTCGCCGCATCGATCCTTGTCCTTCGTTTCACCAAGCACATTCGGCCAGAGGCCATGATGATGTGGGGATTTCTGAGTTTCGCTGTCGTCGCGGCCTTGTTCATCAACGCTCCACTCGTGACGCGAGCGATATGGGTGTACTTGGTGTTGTTCGCATTGTCGGGCCTACCGAACGCAACGTCCCAAATCGGTACGTCGGCGACGGCTCAGCACCTGTGCCCACCAGAGGTGCTCGGCCGATTGAGCGGGATCGCCTCTGCCACCGGTGCAATCGGAGCAGCCGTGGGCACGATCGCGGCGGGTTTGCTCGTCGACCACGTCTCTATCATCCCGCTCTTCAATACCCAGGCGTTCTGCTTCCTCCTCTGTGGCATCGCCACCTACGTTCTCATCGTCAGGCGAATGCGAGTAAGCGTGATTCAGCGTCCGTAGACGGAGACGTGTCTGGCGCTCGTGGACGTAAACGGTTCTCCGTTCCAGCCTGACCAGCGATCCCGCAAGCGCAGCCCGGCGATTCGTGCCATGAGATCGAGCTCACTGGGCCATGCATAGCGGGTGACGATCGGGTACAGGCGCACCCCGTCGCCCGACAGGTGCACGTGAGTTTCGTTCAGAATCTGATTGACCGCATCATGACGACCCACGTCGAGCCGCACATCGCCAACGCCGATTGCTTCGGCGTCGACGTATTGATCGTTGCGCAAGCGAAACAGGTCGGCGGGCACCAATGCCTCGACGACGAACGAGCCGTCTTCGGTGAGGTGAGTCGCGACATTCTCGAAGCAACGCACTTGTTCGTCCTGAGTCAGCAAGTTGAACAGCGTGTTGAACACGACGTAGATCAATCGGTACGAGCCAGTAACCGGAACGTCGGCAAAGTTGCCCATCGTCACCGAGATCTGCTCGCCACCGGGCTTGGCCCGCAGCTTCGCCACCATCGCGGGCGCGATGTCGATGCCGTCGATATCGACGCCACGAGCCGCTAGGGGCAGTGCGATACGACCGGTGCCAATCGCCAGTTCCAGTACGCGGCCACCGTCGGCCATCCGTTCGAGAAACGCAACGGTCGCCTCCTCGTCGCCACGCTGGCTGGTCGCGTCGTAGATCTCGGCCGCGTCTTCGCCAAAGCTCGCGACCGGCTGATATCCCTCCATCGCCGGCCACTTAACTCGGCTCGGATGGTCGGGCGCAATTGGTTTTAGCGGTTGGGCGGCAGTAGCAGTGCGTTACGACTCGGTTGCTTTGGCGCAGACTTCCAATTCCATACCGTCGGGATCGCGGAAGAACAGCGACCACTCGTCGCCGAGCCGCTGGATCTCGCCGATCTCCGCGCCAGCGGTGACGAGCCGATCTTTGATCT
>JAENVT010000041.1 GCA_016650435.1 Ilumatobacteraceae bacterium | reverse complement strand
CATGGGCGCCGAGATCGGCGCCACATGCAGTGTGTTCGGATACGACCACAACATGTCGATGTACCTGAAGTCGACCGGGCGCGAGGCCATTGCCGATGCCGCCGACAAGGTGATCGACGATCTGCGCGCCGACGACGGTGCCCTGTACGACCACGTGATCGAGATCGACCTCGACGAGTTGAAGCCGCTGATCAACGGTCCCCACTCCCCCGATAGGGCGAACCGCGTCGGTGCTGCTGTTGGCGCAGAAGCCCGGATCAACAACTGGCCGCTAGAAATCTCCTCGGCGCTGATCGGTAGTTGCACCAATAGCTCGTACGAGGACATCACCCGCGCCGCATCAATTGCCCGCCAGGCATCGGCGCGTGGGTTAAAGGTGAAGACCGACTTGCTGGTCACGCCAGGATCGGAGCAGACACGGGCGACCATCGAGCGCGATGGGCTGCTCGCCGATCTCGAGGCCATCGGCGCCACGGTCCTGGCCAACGCTTGCGGACCGTGTATCGGCCAGTGGGATCGACCGGCATCGGAAAATGGCGTCGTCAACACGATCGTCAACTCGTACAACCGCAACTTCCCCAAGCGCAACGACGGCTCCGCCAACACGCTCAGCTTCGTGACCTCGCCCGACACCGTGATCGCGCTGGCGTTGGCGGGTCGGCTCGATTTCGATCCCACCGTCGACACCATCACCGCACCCGATGGCACCGAGGTGCTGCTCGAAGCACCCGTCGGCGAGGTGCTTCCCGACAAGGGTTACGACCCTGGGGAGAACGCGTTCACCGCTCCCCCGGCCGACGGCACCCAAGTCACCGTCGAGGTCTCCCCGACCAGCGAGCGCCTGCAGTTGCTGCACCCGTTCCCGGCGTGGGACGGCAAGGACTACTACGACTTGCCGATCCTGATGAAGGCCCAGGGCAAGTGCACCACGGACCACATCTCGGCGGCCGGCAAGTGGCTGGCCTACCGCGGTCACCTCGAGAACATCAGCGGCAACCTGTTCCTCGGTGTCGTCAGCGCGTTCGATCGCCCTGTCGGTGAAGGTGTTGACTTCCGCGACGGTAGTCCCGACACCTTGCCGAACCTTGCCAAGAAGTACGGCGAAGCCGGCATCCGCTGGGTCGCGATCGGCGATCGCAACTATGGCGAGGGCTCGTCACGCGAACACGCTGCCATGGAGCCTCGATTCCGCGGCGGCGTGGTGATCCTGGCGCGCAGCTTCGCCCGCATCCACGAGACCAACCTCAAGAAGCAAGGTCTCGTGCCGCTGACGTTCGCTGACCCCGACACCTACGACCAGATCGAGGAGAACGACCGTCTCAACGTCCTCGGCCTGCCGCCGAATCCCGGCCACAACCTGCGGTGCGAGATTGTCAAGCCCGACGGCACGATCATCCCGTTCGAAGGCGTGCACACGTTCAGCGACCAACAGGTCGAGTGGTTCGGGGCCGGCTCGGCGCTCAACGTCGTGCGCCGCAAGGTTGCCGAAGGCCATGCGTCAGAAGGTTCAGCCTGAGTGGATCTCACCGAAGCTCTACGCACGACAGGAGCGGCTCGCGAGTTCACCGATGCACCGATCGACGATGCGACGATCGCGAGCATTCTCGACGACGCCCGGTTCGCGCCGAGCGGTGGCAACCGACAGCCGTGGCGAGTCGTTGTCGTGAAAGACGCGAAGGTTCGGCGTCAACTGGCGGATCTGATGACGACTGTCTGGCAGGAGTACCTCGGCGAGGAGACAGGCCCCGACCGCGCTCCATTTGCCTTTGGTCGCTCGACCGGCGCGTCGCCCGTTGCTGTTCCGAACGGGTTGCTCGACAACATCGAACACGTCCCTGCCGTGTTGGCAGTCGCCGCAGACCTCAACAAGATCGCGTTGATGGACGGCGACATCCGCGGTCGGCCACCCATCACCGGTGGTGCCTCGATCTATCCGTTCGCGTGGAGCGTGCTGCTGGCAGCGCGGGCTCGCGGACTCGGTGGAGTGATCACAACCTTCCTGTCTCGTGCCGAAACCAAGGCCGCGCCGATTCTTGGCTTGCCGGAGGGTCACGCTCTG
>JAENVT010000040.1 GCA_016650435.1 Ilumatobacteraceae bacterium | reverse complement strand
TTCGAGGCCGCGATGGTTCGATCGCTGGCACCGGTCCCCGACCCGATAGCGCCAACTTCGACCACGCCAACGGTCACTGCGGCTGCCCCTGAGATCACGTTCGGCCCTTTGGTGAGCGCGTCTGATCCCGACCAACTCGCGACTACCTCGCCGCAATCCGTCACTCTTCCGGTGACCGGCGCAACCCACGACACGCTGGTCACCGCCGCCGCTGTGTTGGTTGCCGCCGGCGTGGCAGCGTTGGCCGGCGCGTCCGTTGGCCGAGCCGACTCAAACTCCGATTAGAGCCAGCGCTACACGAATGTGGGCTGCTGCGGCCCAGATCGGTGACAGCGTTGGGCATACTTTCTGCATGACTGACGAGAATGAGATCTCCACGGAGCCGATCGACGATGACGAGACGCAGGAAGAACTCGACCTCGAGACGTACGATCTCGACGGCGACGGCAAGATCTCGGCGATCGAAGCAGAACGTGCCCGTCTCGGGCTGGTCGATGCCCGCCTCGAGGAAATCGCCGAAGAGGGTGGCGTGAAAGGCGCAGTGGCCGAGGCCGCCCACAAGGTGCTCGACAAACTCGACAACGACGACTGAGCCCAAATCGACTCGACCCTGTCAACTGTCGGGTGGGCGTACACGGACTCGAACCGTGGACCCCGTCGGTGTGAACGACGTACTCTAACCAACTGAGCTATACGCCCGTACAGCGTGGCAAGACTAGCAGTGGCGGCGATTTCGTCCACCTGGTTCGGCTACATGGTCATACCTGGAAACGTATGCACACAACGCCGAGACCCTGCCGGTCGCGGTGCGGTTCGAGGTCCGTCGGGCACCTTTGGTCGGCGGTGATCAGCCTCTCGACGACGCCGTCGTGATCGGTGTCGCAGTTGACCTCGGACGCATCGCCGTTGTCTTCGATCACTACACACGATCCTGGTTCCAGCAGATTGTCGGGAGGACCGGGCTTGGAGGGCGTGTAGGTGAACACCCCGAGCAGAACGATTCCGATTCCTGCTGCCGCCATGAATGCCAGAAAACGCCACGGAAAGCTCGACTCGGGCGGCGGGACGAGGGTCGGCGGGGGTACCCAGTCGTCTGCCACGTATCGGCGATCATCAACATCCAACGAGCGGTCGTACGCGTGTCGCAACACGGGGTCGCCCAGCACTCGCCATGCTTCGTTGACCGGTGCAAGCGATTCGGCCGAACCCGACGCACTGGTGTCGGGATGGTGGGCTCGCGCCAGTCGTCGAAACGCCGCCCGAACCTGCGACGTCGATGCGTCGCGGCTGATGCCCAGCACCTCGTAGTGGGTCACCCCGCGACCGTACCGCCACTTCGCCAGTACTGACCGTCCGCCCGATCGAGGAAGCCGTGATCGACGAGATACCGCCGCAGCATCGCTGTATCGCCGTGCCGCTTGCCGAGGATGAGGTTGACCATTTTCTCGCTGTACGTCGTTCCGGGCTCGAAGTCCTGCGCCAGCCAGTCGAGGATCACCAGCTTCTTGCTGACCGCCACTGGCATCGATTGCAGGCGACCGTCCGCAACGAACGTGCGCAGCACCTTGCGTGCCTCGTCGGGCGCATCGGCGAACTCGGTCGAGACCGGGCGAGTGTTGGCCTGACGAGCCGCCCGTTGAAATGAGTCGCCGGTGACACTGAGCCCATCGTCACCACTGACGACGAGACCCGCTTCGACAAGCTTGCCAAGCGCCTTGGCAACCTGTGTCGAGGTGAGGCCGGTCGCTGTCACGATCTCGTCGACATGCGGCGCGCCAAGTTCGACGGCAGCGAACACACGGCGGCGGTGAGTGTCGGCAAGCAGCCCGACCAAAGCGGTCGCGTCGAGGTCGGGCATGGTCAGTACCCGAGGTCGGGATACACCGCGCCGTGCAGCGACTTGCCCTGCGCAAAACGGCGGATGTTGGTCGTGATGCGATCGGACAGCAGCGGTTCTTCCATCTCCAGCGTCGCACCGATATGCGGAGTGATGATGCAGTTCGGCATCGTCCACAGTGGGTGATCGTCGGGCAACGGCTCGGGGTGGGTGACGTCGAGGGCGGCTCCGCCGATCACACCGTTCTGCAGCGCCCACACCAGATCGTCGGTGACGATGTGCTTGCCGCGCGAGATGTTGACGATCCAGGCATGGTTCTCCATCATCTCCAACTCGGTGAGCGAGATCATCTCTTCGGTCTCGGCCGTCAGTGGGAGGGCCAGCACCACCAGATCGGCGCCAGCAAGGGCATCGACATACCGGTCTGCCGCCAACACTTCATCGACACCGTCCATCTCCTCGATCCGGTTGCGAACGACGGTGACGTGGCAGTTGAAGGGCTTGAGCATTCGCACGAGAGCCATGGCGATTCCACCTCCGCCGAGGATGGTGACCTTCGCTCCGACCAGGTTGCGACCGGATTCACCGAGCCATGTCGTGGACTTCACATACGTGCCGAGGCCGCGCAAGCCCGCGAGCGCCAGCGTGAGCGCCAGTTCGGCAACCGGCTCGGCGAAGATGCCCTTGCCGCATGTCCAGTCCCGATCGTCCTGGACCAGGTGAACGAACGGCTCGATTCCTGCATAGGGAAGCTGCACCCAGCGGATCTGTGCGTTGGCAGCCAGCACCGCCTCGAGCTGGTCTGCGAAGCGCGGCTTGGTCCACATCAGCGCTTCGGCTTGTTC
>JAENVT010000039.1 GCA_016650435.1 Ilumatobacteraceae bacterium | reverse complement strand
GGGGGTGTAGCTCAGTTGGCAGAGCGCAACAATCGCACTGTTGAGGCCAGGGGTTCAATTCCCCTCACCTCCACCCGTTGACAACGTGGTCGCCCGCCCCTGTCGGAGAAATTCGGCACCGGCGGGTGTTCCGCGTTCTTTGCCGCCGTGCGCTGGTGCGCTGCAGCTTTCGCCGCGCGACGATGACGCTCATGGCCATCGACTTCACCCTCTCTCCTGCACTGGAAGAAATCCGGCTACGCGTCAGGACCTTTGTCGACGAGGTGGTGAAGCCGGGCGAGGCCAAGATGGGCGGGCCGGAGCGCATGGACCGCAAGGAGTATCTGTCGTTGCTGCTCGGCATGCGCCAGGCGGCCAAGGACGCAGGGCTGTGGCTGCCGCAGATGCCAACGGAGTGGGGCGGCATGGGTCTCGGTCACGTGGAGTTGGCGATGGTGCAAGCCGAGGCCGCCAAGGCTTCGTATGGGCCGTTCGTGCTCAATTGCCAGGCTCCCGACGAAGGCAACATGCACACGTTGCTGCACTGGGCGACACCCGAGCAGAAGGAGACGTACCTGCGCCCCCTGTGCGACGGCCACACGATGAGTTGCTTCGCGATGACCGAGCCCGAGGTCGCCGGCAGTGATCCCACGCTGATCCGCACCACCGCGGTACAGGACGGCGACGAATGGGTGATCAACGGTCACAAGTGGTTCATCTCCAACGCGCGTCGCGCCGCGTTCGCGATCCTCCTGGCCCGAACCGAGGACAATCCCGATCTGCCGCAAGCTGCCAACACGGCGTTCATCGTCGACATCCCGTCGCCGGGATGGAATCGCGTGCGCGAGGTGGAGACCATGCATGGCGGGACCGGTCACAGCGAAATCGTCATCGAAGACCTGCGCGTGCCGAATGCCAACATGCTCGGGGGTCGCGGGCAGGGTCATCTTCTCGGCCAGTACCGCCTCGGGCCCGCACGGCTTGCTCATTGCATGCGCTGGATCGCGCAGGCCGAGACAGCGCTCGACATGATGGTCGACCGCTCGTTGTACCGCTATTCGCACGGCTCTGTTCTTGCAGAGAAGCAGGGCATCCAATGGATGATCGCCGACTCGACCATGGAGCTGTACCAGGCAAAGTTGATGGTGCTCCACGCGGCGTATCGAATCGACCAAGGCCTCGACTTCAAGTCGGAGGTGTCGATGGCCAAGCACTTCGTCGCCAACATGCTCGGACGCGTCATCGACCGTTCGATCCAGGTGCACGGCGCACTCGGATACTCCACCGACACTCCACTCGCGGGCATGTACCAGCACGCACGCTGGGCGCGCTTCGCCGATGGGGCAGACGAAGTGCATCAGATGCGCATCGCCCAGAGAACCATCGCCGCATACCGCGACCACGGCTCGACGAGAACCGCGACGGGCGATCTACCGGTCTGACGAGAACGAGTCTGCGGCGCGCTGCACGCTGGAGACGTATTCGTTCCAATCGACGTCGGTCGCGAAGTTCGCGTCGTTGCCGGCCTGACCATCGACGAGCTCTCGGATGATGTCTGCGTGCCCTGCGTGCTGGGCCGTCTCGGTGACCATTCGAATCAACAGGACACCGAGGGTGGTTGCTCGGCGATCCTCTGGCCAGTGCGGTACCGATCCTGCCGAGTCGAGGTCGAGCGCGTCGATGGTGGCGTCGCCGTGCGCTGCTGCCCGCCGATACAGCGCAATCAGGTCCTCGCTGGTGTCGTCGGTCGTCGCCCACATGTCTGCGCCGTCCCAGATCGTGCCGTCCTCCACCCACGACATCGTGTCGGGAGGCGGACGGTCGAACGAATCGCCCAAATACACATACTCGACACCGGCGAGGTGCTTCACGAGGCCCAACAAGTTGGTGCCGGTTGGCGTCATCGGGCGTCGCATGTCGTACTCGCTCAACCCAGTCACCTTCGACAACATGGTGGCGCGAGCGACGCGCAGTTGCCGATGCAACTCCTGTTTCAGATCCGACACAATTGAAAGTATGTCAGCGGTGCGCCAGGGGTTGGGCAGCGGGCACTTCCCAGTCGGCCGGCATCCGCGAGAAGTCGAAGAACGGCTCTTCGTCGCCTGCGGCTACGGCGTCTTCGATCTGGTCATAGAAGCCTCGACCGGTCTCTTCGGCGAACGTGATGTGCACCTCGTCGGCGTCGGCGACCGACGGCCGCTGCACGTACTCGGGGAACGTGGCCTCAGCAGCATCGCCTTCGGAGTAGCCGCGGGCGAACATCTGCTTCAGGATCCCGAAGCCGTCGTTGCGCACCAATGTGCCGCCGCGTGCCGAGCCTCCGAGCTGGCGCATGTGCGACTGGAACTTCTCGAGGTCGTATGTGTCGTATGCAACGTGTTGACAGGCGTGGTCGCCATGGAGATCGACGAACTTGGTGACTTGCGACTTCTTCGCCCGATCGATGCCTTCGATCAGCGCAACGCCGAAGTCGCCGTAGTCGATGCACCAGATCTTCATGCTGCTGTCGGGATCGCCGGGACGCACATCGTCGATGCGATTGATCAAGGTGCCCCCCTCGACCTCGATGTGGAACCAGGCCCACTTCTCGATGGTGCCGGCTTCGCAGGCGTAGGTGATGTGATCGACCTTCTTGATGTACGACATGCATACATGAAAGCAACATGATCAGTTGAAATCAAGAGTAGTGATCACAATGCCCTATTC
>JAENVT010000038.1 GCA_016650435.1 Ilumatobacteraceae bacterium | reverse complement strand
GCGGTGGCACCACGCCTTCGGCATCGAGCACCTCGCGGGCAAGGCGGAACGCCTCGACGCCTGCAGGCACACCGGCGTAGACCATGACCTGGATCAACGTGTCGCGCAGCTCGTCGAGCGAACAGCCATTGCGCAGCGCGCCTCGAAAATGCAGCTTGAACTCATGGGCACGGTTCAGCGAGGCGAGGATGCACAGGTTGTTGAGGCTGCGCTGCTGATCACTCAGTGCCGTGCGCCCCCAGACGCCACCCCAGCAGTACTCGGTGACCATCTCCTGGAGGTCTCGATTGAAGCTGTCTGCGCTGGCGAACGCCTCGGTGACGAACTCCGGACCGAGCACCCGCGAACGCGCGTCGATCCCGGTTTGAAACAGTGAATCTTCCATGTTCGGTACCCTACGTCGATGACCGAACCCCAGACCTACGAGGTGTTCGCGGTCAAATATGCCGAACGCGATGCGCGCCGGCCGGAGCATTTTCTTGGTGGCGATCCGCACGATGTGCCGATGCCGATGGACTACTTCGTGTGGGCAATCGTCGGGCGCGACACGGCCATCGTCGTGGACACCGGTTTCAACACACTCGACGCGGCCAGCCGCAATCGGCGTCTGCTGCGAACGGCGGCAGAAGGGCTCGCGCTGATCGGTGTCGACGCAGCAGCGTCGGCGACAGTCGTGCTGACCCACCTGCACTACGACCACGTCGGCGGCTTCGATCAGTTCCCCAACGCCCGGTTCCACGTTCAAGACCGCGAGATGGCATTCGCCACCGGACGGCACATGTCGGAGAGTGAGTTCAGCCACGCATTCACAGCGCGTCACGTCGCCGAGATGGTGATGGCGGTGCACGCCAAGCGGGTGCAGTTCCACGACGGCGATGCAGAACTCGCACCGGGGATCTCGCTGCACCACATCGGTGGTCACACCGACGGTTTGCAGGCGGTGCGCGTCGACACCGCGACCGGCCCGCTGGTGCTTGCTTCCGATGCCAGTCACTACTACGAGAACATGGAGGCGACTCGGCCGTTCCCGATCGTGTTCGACGTCCCGGCGATGATCGCCGGCTACGACCGGCTGCGGTCCTTGGCTGGGCCAGGTGGAGTCATCGTCCCCGGGCACGACCCCATGGTGTTCGAACGACATCCGCCGGCCGATCCATCGCTGTCGGGCATCGCCGTTCGGCTGGGCTAGACGACAGGATCAGCTCAGCTCGGCTCGTGAGCGGCGACCGACCGTGCGATTAGCGTGGCCGCATGCGAATCGGACTGACGATGTTTCCCACGGATCGCGGCATTCAACCGGTGGAACTCGCTCGCGAGGCTGAGGCCCGCGGGTTCGACGCGATCTGGTTTCCCGAACACTCACACATTCCCTGCAGCCGAAGCACGCCGTGGGGCGGTATCGAGGGAGCGCCTCCGCTGCCCGAGGAGTATTGGCGCACGCATGATCAGTTCATCGCCTTGACCGCCGCCGCTGCCGTGACAACGAAATTGCGTCTCGGCACGGGCATCACTCTCGTCGCCCAACGTGATCCGGTCTGGCTGGCGAAGGAGGTTGCATCCCTCGACGTGATCTCTGGCGGTCGTTTCCTCTTCGGTGTCGGCTTCGGCTGGAACCATGAGGAGATGGCATCACACGGCGTCGACATCGCTCATCGGCGTGCTGTCGTCCGCGAGAAGGTGCTCGCCTGCAAGGCGCTGTGGACGCAGGAGGAAGCAGAGTTCCACGGCAAGTACGTCAACATCGAGCCGTCATGGGCGTGGCCGAAACCGGTCCAATTTCCGCACCCTCCGATCATTGTCGGCGCGTCGCCGAAGGATCTCCACTTCCGCCACATCGTCGAGTACGCAGACGCGTGGATGCCGATCGAAGGTCGGTGGCCGATCGACGAGGCGTGGGTCAAGCTGTTGCAGGTTGCCGAATCGGCCGGCCGCGATCCGGCGACGCTCAGCCTCGGCATTTTCGGGGCGAAGCCGGATGCCGCGCACATCGCCCAGCTCAGCGAGATCGGTGCCACTGACTGCGCCTTGTTCCTTCCGCCGCTCGACAGAGACAAGGCGCTGGCCAAGATGGATTCGTACGCGCCGCTCGTCGAGGAATTCAACGGCGCATCAACGGCCTGACCGGTTTCTGGCTGATGGCGCGAGGTGGAACTCCGGCGATCGTTGCGCTGAACACCGCCGGGGTGAAGTTTGAGGTGCACGAGTTCGCGTCGGATCCTGCCGAGCGGAACTATGGCCAAGCGGCCGCGTCGGCGCTTGGAGTCGGACTCGACCGGGTGTTCAAGACATTGATCGCCACTGTCGACGACAGCGACCATGTCGTCGCGATCGTGCCCGTCAGTGGACAGCTGTCATTGAAGGAACTCGCTGCGGCGGTGCGCGGTAAGCGAGCCGAGATGTGCCTGCCGGAAACCGCCGAGAGGCTGACCGGGTACGTCGTCGGCGGCATCAGCCCGTTTGGTCAGAAGCGATCGTTGCCGGTCGTGATCGACGAGACCTGCGTGTTGTTCGATTCGATCTTCGTCAGCGGCGGACGGCGCGGGCTCGATATCGAGATCGCCGTCGACGATTTGGTCGCGGTCCTGGGCGCCACCATTGCCCCGATCGGCACCACCTAGCCGAGTGGAGTGTTTCGCGCCCACCTGGGTGCGCTGAAGCACTCCACTAGTTGCGCTTGACGCGGCCGCGCAGGGCGGCGAAGGCGAGGCTGAACGACACGATGCCGACGCCGGCGATCGACAGCAATGCTTTCCCGATGGGTGCCCAATGCCAGCCGTCTTGCAGCAGGGCGCGCATCCCTTCGAGCAGGTAGGTGGTCGGATTGAACTTCGTCGCAGTGGCCAGCCAGCCGGTCATGCTCTCCTGGGGGAGATATGCGGTCGTCAAAAAGGCGAAGGGAAAGAACAGCAGGAAGGCGTTGTTGACGGCGGTCGGGTTTCCGGTTCGCAGCGCGATCGAATACGGAAATCCTGTAAAGGCGAGGCCCCACAGCCCGGCCATCAGCACGAAGACCACGACGCCGAGCAGACCGGTTGCGGAATGGATGCCGATCGCCAGGCCGAGCAGTGCAACCGGTGTTGCCAGCGCGATGATCAACACGACATCGGCACTCATCAGTCCGAGCAGCAGCGTGCCTCGGCTGACGGGCGTGAGGAGCAGCCGGTCGAAGTATCCGTTCTGAATGTCAAGCACCAGCGAGTTGGCGCGGCTGACTCCGGTCACGGCGAACACAACCGCAACCGGAAGCTGGAACGCCTTGTAGTCGAAGTTCGCCGGGAAGCTGCCCTCGACGAACTTCTGCAGCGCACCGACGTTGACGACGAAGAAGAACACGGGGATGACGAGTGCCGGCAGAAACGCCTCGGGATCGCGCCAGGTCAGTCGGATGGCCCGCAACGACACACTGCGAAGATCCTCGACAAAGCCGGCGCTGCGTGGGGTGACCCGAGCGGTGGTGGCAGGCGGCGCGCTCATGGTGCTTCACTCTCGGCCGGGCGCGGCGCGGGTGCTGCGCGTTCGTTGCCCATCCGCTCGCCGGTCACGCGCAGGAACACGTCGTCGAGCGTCGGTGTGCGCAAGGTCAGACCTTCAACGGCGATGCCTGCCTCCGACAAGGCCACAGCCACCGGACTGATGGCCTTGGCGCCATTGGTCACCGAGATGACAACTTCGTCGCCGGCCGACTCGACCGAACCAAGACCTTCAACCGCAGACAGGATCTGCTTGATGTGATCCCCATCTCCTGGCTGGCCTTTGGCGATGATCACATCGGACCCGACGGAGCGCTTGAGATCGGCGGGCGTGCCCTCGGCAACGATTCGTCCTCTGGCAATGATCCCCACCCGGTCAGCCAAGGCATCGGCTTCTTCGAGGTATTGGGTGGTGAGGAAGATGGTCATGCCGCGCTGCTCGTTGAGCCTGCGTACCTCTTCCCAGACCGCGGCGCGGCTGAGAGGGTCGAGACCGGTCGTCGGCTCGTCGAGAAACAGCACCTCAGGTTCGTGCACGAGCGCGGCGGCCAGATCAAGACGACGCTTCATCCCACCGGAATACGTACCGATCCGGTGATCGATCGCCGCATCGATGTCGACGAGAACCAACAGCTCAGCGATGCGTTGGCGACGCTCGGCGAGGCCGAGCCCGTAGAGGCGGCCCTGCAGATCGAGCAGTTCGCGACCGGTCTGCTTTGGATCCAAGGCCGCGTCCTGCAGCGCGACACCGATGCGCAGACGGACCATGTCGGCCTTCTCGCGGACGTCGAATCCGGCGACCGTCGCGGTGCCGGCGGACGGCAACAGTAGAGTCGTGAGCATGCGAACTGTGGTGCTCTTTCCGGCGCCGTTCGGGCCGAGGAACCCATAGATCTCGCCAGCGGCAACGTCGAGATCGATTCCGTCGACTGCGACGGTTTCGCCAAATCGACGGGTGAGCCGTCGTGTCTGCAGCGCTGAGTGCACGGACGGACGCTATCGGTTGCGGCGCAACCGCAGTAAGGCTTCGATCTGGGCGACGCGAGTCCGCGCCGGCGGATGTGTTGCGGCCAGGCGTTCGCGCAGCGTGGTCGGACGCTCGCCGCGGCGTTCGTTGATCACCCGCCGCAGGGCACTAGCGAGTGGCCTGCCGAAGCCCATCGTGACGGCGCGACGATCGGCTTGCATCTCGGCGTTGCGTCCGACCACATTGGCAATGGCGTTGCTGAGCAGGAGCCCGCTGAGGAAGATCCACGAAACCGCCATCAGCAGCGCGCTGACAAATTGGCCGATCACCGTCAACGACGAGGAACGCCGGGCGAACGTGCGCGTCGCTGCGGTTGCCACGTTCTGCAGGAAGAAGCCGATGCGGGCGAGGACGAAGACGGGAAGGCTCAGCCAGTGGCCGATCGTCAGCGCCACAGTGTGCGAGCCGAGGTGATGGCTGAGCTCGTGGGCCAGCACGCCGCTGAGTTCGTCGCGTGGCAACGTGTCGATGGCGTATGAGGTCACCACGACGAGGTGACCGCCGCAAGCAAACGCGTTCAGCTCGTCGATTGGGAGCACGGCGATGACGAATCGTCGGGCCGGCAAGCGGTTGGCCTGAAGCACCGACCGCCAGGCAACATCGAGCGTTGCCCGCTCCTGCCGGGTCGGGCGTCGGGCGCCGAGCAGCGGTGCAAGCACCACCACCTGTACCGGACGCAGGAAGAGCAACAACACTGCGGCGAGGTATCCCAGCGCGAGCGCCACGAAGGAGATGTGCCAGACCACGCGTAGTGGCAGCCAGACAACCGCGAGTGCCAAAAGCCACAGTGGAATGACGGCAACGACTGGCAGAAACGCAGAGATTGCCGAGCTGTCGATCCGGCGCCGAGTGCTGGTCACCGCCTCCCTCCCCGCATCTCGGTAACGATACGGCCAGGATTGCCGGTGGCCGTACGTACACTGAGTGTGGTCACGGCTCACTGTACGCATCAGTCAAGCTTTGATCACAGTCTGCCGATATCCACGTGTGGCGCCGACGTGGCGTTCACAAGTCGTTTCACGTGGTCCGACGGGACCGAAGGGTTGGGTCGATCGTTGGCGATGTCTGCGACATCATTGAAGGAGGGGGCAGGCAACGGCAAGTCCGTCCGCGACCTTCTTGATGAGGCGCGCTCAGCCGAGACCGACGACATGATCCGGTCACGATCGTTGGTACAGCAAGCCAGGGTTCTGGCCCGCTCGAACGGTGACCAGCCCGCCGAAGCCGAGGCGTTGTATCGCCTGGCCAGCGTCACCTACCAACTCGGGCAACTCGACGAAGCATTTGGGCTTGCGCTCGAGTCGAGAGATCTCGCACGGCGCTGCGCGGCCCCGGTTGTCGAAATCTGGGCGCTGAACCTCGTCGGCGTGGTGCATCATCAAGCCGGCAACTATTCGCAGGCTCTCGAGAGCCTGCTCCAGGCGTTGGAGCTCTACCGGTCCACGGCCGACCTTGCCGACCTCGGCAACTTGCTCAACACCATCGCCGCGGTTCACCACAGCCTGCGCGACACCGACAGGGCAATCGTCACCTACGAGGCAGCACTCGAGGCCAACCGCAAGAGCCCGCGGCGTGGCTTCGACGCAATCACCCTCGCCAACATGGCCAAGGTTCGCGCCGAGCGCCAAGAGAACCTGCTCGCGGTCAGCTTGGGCGAAGCTGCGCTAGAGATCGCACGCGAGCATCTGCCCGAACACGTCGCCGAGATCCTGGCCAACCTTGCCGAGGCATATGCAGACCTTCACTTGCTGCCGCAGGCGAACGCCTGTCTCGACGAGGCAGACGAGTCGCTGAACCGCATTGCTGCCCAGCTCACGCGAACGCAACCGATGGCTCTCCTTGCGGTGCTCATCGCCCGAGGCCGGGTACACATCGCCAGCAGCGACACGGCCGAGGCGATCACGATTCTCGAGAAGGCTGTTGCTGTAGCTCAGCACGGCGATTTCTCCGACATGGAGTTGGTCGCCCACGGTTTGCTGGCCGACGTTCTCAAGTCGCTCGGGCGGTACGAGGAAGCGTTGCTGCATCGCGAGGCGTGCACCCGGATCCATGAAACGATCTTCAACCGAGACACAGACCTGCGAATCAAGACACTGCAAATCACGCACGACACGCTTGCGGCCCGCGACCAAGCCGAACTACTGCGAGTTCGAACCACCGAGTTGGAAGAGCTTGTCGGCGCCCGCACGCAGGATCTCGAAGAGCAGCACTACGAGGCATTCGAACGCCTTGCGACGATCGCCGAGTACCGCGATCCCGACTCTGGCGAGCACTCATCGCGGGTCGGCGAACTGGCAGCCGAACTTGCTCTGCAGTTGAACGAGGATCGCAGCTGGGCAGAGGAACTGCGCTTGGCGGGCCGATTGCACGACGTCGGCAAGGTCGGCGTGCCCGACTCCATCTTGCAAAAGCCGGGTTCCTTGACCGATGCCGAATTCGAGATCATGAAGACGCACACGACCGTCGGTGCGACGGTTTTCGCCGGAAGCAAATCGACCTTGATCCTGCTGGCGGCAGAGGTTGCAATTTCCCATCACGAGCGTTGGGACGGCAGCGGCTATCCGTCGGGAGCAGCGGGGACAGGAATCCCGCTGAGCGGGCGAATCGTCGCCGTCGCCGATGTCTACGACGCTCTGGTGACGGCCCATCGCTACAAGCACGCCTGGACGTCGCAGGAGGCTGTCGACCACATCCTTGCCGGCAAGGGAACCCAGTTCGAGCCGCGCATCGTCGACGCCCTCATCGAAGTCATTGCCAGGCACGACGCGGCAGCGACCGAGGGCTAGGGCAACGCCGCCTCGGCTTACACTCGCGCGGATGTCGGCCGCCAGAACCGAACGAGTCACGACGAGGACGCGCAGCCCGAAGTGGCAGAACATCCCGGTGCGTATCGAGATGCTCGAGTGCATCAACTGCGATGCCTGCCTGCGTGCGTGCCCTCCGCAGTTCGGCGCAATCTTCAATCACGGTCCCGACGTCGTCATCCTTCCTGAACTGTGCAGCGGGTGCGACAAGTGCCTACCTGCATGCCCGGTGAATTGCATCTATCCATTTCCGGAGTGGGAAGTGACCGGTGTGCCGGACGACTGGTGGGAAGAACCGCTGTCGTCCGACGATCCCTATGTGTGAATCCGCAACCCCCTGCCATAATCGACGGCATGACCCACCCGATCATCGCCGGGGCAGAGCCCTGGTCACATGTAGCCGAAGGCCAGCACGGCGCCGTCGTCCTGCACGGTTTTACCGGGAACCCCGCCTCGATGCGCGGTGTCGCCGAGGCGCTGGCCGGCGCCGGCTTCCACGTCGAACTTCCCCTGCTACCAGGGCACGGGACTGTCATCGAGGAAATGTTGCCGACGCGATGGGCCGACTGGGCCGCCGAGGCTGAGGCCGCATATCAGCGGCTGCGACAGCGCAGCACCCACGTCGTTGTCGTCGGCCTCAGCATGGGTGGTGCACTGACCCTGCGCCTCGGCGCCGACCATCCCGATGTTGCCGGCTTGGTGTGCATCAATCCCGTGACGCAACCGCAGGTCCCGGAGATCGTCGAGATGCTCACGGGGATGGCCGCTGAAGGCGCCGCGGTACTGCCCGGGATCGGTAGTGACATCGCCGATCCCGATGCAAAGGAAAGTGCGTACGACGGCTCGCCAATCGAAGCATTGGTGTCGTTGTTGGTCGATGGGGTCGAGCCACTCAGCCACCTGTATCCACAGATGCGGATGCCGCTCTTGTTGCTCAGCTCTCCACAAGACCACGTTGTCGAACCGGTGCAGAGCGACTTCCTTGCCGAGAGTTATGGAGGCCCGGTCGAGCGGATCACGCTGGAGCGTAGCTACCACGTCGCAACGCAGGACTACGACAAGGATCTGATCTTCGAGTCGACGACGAAGTTTGCCGCACAGGTCACCCAACGATGATGGTCGCGTTTTTCGCCAGCATCCCCAGCCCATCGAGTGGCGCGCTGACAATCGGGCCGCTGTCGATACATGCCTACGGTCTGATGATCGCGCTCGGTGTGATCACCGCAGTCTGGTTGCTCGGTCGCCGACTGGAATCAAAAGGACAAGGCACCCGCGAAGACGCCAGCGCGATAGCGGTCTGGGCAGTGATCGCCGGAGTCATCGGGTCGCGGCTCTATCACGTTGCAACCGACTGGGGCACTTT
>JAENVT010000037.1 GCA_016650435.1 Ilumatobacteraceae bacterium | reverse complement strand
CGGCCGTGCGCAAGATCAACGGCCCGGCCGCCGCACCGATCGAGTTGTCCGACGTTGCCGGCTCGGCGATCCTGAAGCGCGTGCTTCCGCTGGCCGGGGGGCTGGCGCTGCTGTGGATCGTCGTACGCCGGCTCCGCCGTCACTGACGACGTGAGCGACGATGTCGCTGCCGTCCGCGAGCTCATCGGCCGGACACCTCGTGGTGCATTCGAGGTCATCGTGCGAGACGAAGCGGGTGCGCCGATAGTGCTTCGCAATCCTCCACTGTTGGACGACGGAGAACCGATGCCGACGCGTTACTGGCTCGTCGGAAAACAGGAGGTCGTGGCGGTGAGCCGCCTCGAGTCCGGCGGTGCGGTGCGCCGTGCAGAATTGGAAATTGATCCTGCACTCGTTGCCGACGCCCATGCTCGCTACGCGGCGGAGCGCGACGCTGAAGTGCCGGCCGACCACACCGGTCCCCGCCCGCACGGTGGCGTCGGTGGCACCCGTACTGGGATCAAGTGCCTGCACGCCCACTACGCCTGGTTCCTGGCCGGTGGCGACGATCCGGTTGGTGCTTGGGTAGCGCAACGGCTTGACGAACAAGTAGATAGTCAAACGTGAACGCCGTGATGGTCCGACTCGGTGACGACGACACGGTGGTCGATCTCGACGGACAGCATCACGTCATCCCCCTGGGAGCAGTGACGCTGAGCACCGGCGAGTTGGTGTCGGATCCACCACGACCGGAGGAACTGACTAATGCGATTGGATTGGTCGTCGATCATCTCGACGACATGCTGCGCGCCCTTCCTGGCGCGAGCGAAGCCGACGCAGTCGGCATCGTCGGGTACATGGCCACCGTGATTGCCGCCGTAGAGTTCGGAGGCACGCCTCCGTTGCCATTCTCACTACGGCGAGACGCAGCCGAAGACGTGTTCCGCACCGTCGCCACCGAGTCGGCCGCCGAACGGGCGCTGAATCCCGGCCTACCTGCAACCGCGGTCGACACCATCGTCGGCGCTTGCTGCATCGTTGTCGGCATCATGCGTCACCTACACCTCGATCAGGTCGATGTCGACGACGTCGGGACCCGGCCATGAGCTTCAGCCGGCGTGGTGGATTGCACCCGTCGATCACCGTGGAGCCTGGCATGCGCCTGTACGGCAAGCGGATCATGCTGCGTCCGTTGATGGTCGGTGACTTCGCCCAATGGACAGAGGTGCGGCTGCGCAACGAACAATGGCTGACACCTTGGGAGCCGTTGCGCGCCAACAACCTTGCCGATCCGACACGCCACCGCGACGCGTTCAGTTCGCGCTGCGCGACGCGCGACCGCGAGCGACAGGTCGGCTCTGCATACGGCTTCGGTCTGTTCGTCGACAACTCCTTCACCGGCGAGATCAACATCAACAACGTCGTGCGAGGCGCGTTTCAATGCGGCGTCGTCGGATACTGGATCGATCAAGCACACGCCGGCAATCGCTACGTCGCCGAGGGCGTTGCCGTGATCTGCAAGTTCGCGTTCGACGAACTCCACCTCCACCGCTTGGAGATCTGCATCGTGCCGCGCAACACGAACAGCCGCAGGGTGATGGAGGTCCTGGACATCCGCGAGGAGGGTGTCGCCCTTCGCTTCCTCGAGATCAACGGTGCGTGGGAAGACCACATTCGTTATGCGATCACCGCAGAGGAATGGGACGCGCGACGAAACGACTTCGCCGCGGCCTGGGGCTAGAGCGCGTTACTCGCTAGCGATGCGAATGGCTTGAGCCTTCGCCTTGCGCATGTTGGTGCGCCGCTTCCACATCTTCAACTTCCAATGACGCTTGGTGTCGCTGCCGTTGGCCGACTTGACCTTTCCTGCGTCGTGATGATGTGCCGGCACCCAGGCTCTGCCCGGCTCGTGCACCTCATCTGGTTCATAACCGGCACTCACCTGTGCAGCAACGGCGTCGAGCTCGCTGTGGATGCGATGCCGCTCGTTGTGAGCGTGGGCTCGTGCATCCATCTTCGGCGGTGGAACCGCCTCCTGACTGCGATGGCGCTGGCTCATGTAGTACCTCCGTTGTCTCGTCGGAATGTACGGTGCGGCTACCCGTTGAGTGCACGGTAACCACACCGACAGAAGTATGGAAGACACTTTGCGTAACATTCGTGCGCGCTTTTGAGTGCGTGCGTGTTACGGCTTGGCGCGGATCTTGGCCTGCAGTGCGGCGAGTCGTTCGGCGAACCACGGTTGCCGAGTGCTCCACAGTTGCGGCTCGAGTTCGCGCTTGACAGCCGCCGGATGAGTATCGATGTCGGCCATCGCCTGAATGGTCTTTTTGGCCTCAATGGCCAACTCACGCGGTGCGCTGGCGGCGCGGGCGGCCATCGCCTGCGCGACGATCAGCAGTTCGTCGTCTTCGACACACCGATGGGCGAGCCCGACGCGCGCCGCCTCTTGACCATCCATCACCTCGCCGAACACGACCGCCGCCATGGCCACCTGCGGGCCGGCGATGCGCCGCAGCATCCAGGTGTGCCCACCGCCAGGATGCAGACCGATCTGCAGAAAGCGTGTGTCGAACTTGGCTCGCCGCGCGGCCAAGCGGACATCGCATCCCAGTGCAAGGTTCATACCGGCACCGACCGCGGCACCGTTGACAGCAGCCAACGTGGGAAGAGGACTGCGGGCGATTCGAAGAAAGCCTTCGTAGATGGCACCGAGGCTGGTCTCGCCTGCATCGGCCAGATTGCCAAGGTTGGCGCCGGCGCAGAAGGCCGGCGGCGCACCCGTCACAACGATCGCACCAACAGTCTCGTCACCTTCGATCTGATCCATTGCGTCGACGATCTCTTTGACCATTGCCATGGTCAGTGTGTTGCGTTCGGCCGGATTGTTCAAGGTCAGCGTGGCCACACCTTCGGCCTGCGAGACGACTACGAGGGACATGGCTACACCGTAGTTCTGGCACGGTAGCGTCAGCGGCTGATGCTCGACCATGTGTTCACCGACGCCATCAGCGCGCTCCGAGACGCGTTCGAGGCGGCCTTTCTCGAGCGCCAAGCCTTCGACGAACATTTCCAGGTTGATGTCCTTTTGGGAGATCTGTCGTGGGAAACGTCGTACGGGCTGCCCGGCGAAGGGCTGCCGCCCCGGGTCGTTGCGCACATCAACTTCGATTGGCCCAGCTGGAGCCAAACCGCCTACCGCAGTTGGTGTGTCGACGAAGTGCTCGAGCGGCAGCCGGCGATCGAGATGGAGATCGTGTTCCGGGTGCAGCGATTGATCGCCCAACCCGATCCGTCTGTTGTGCAACCGGCGATGTCCGAGACGAGCCCGTTGATCGGAAACGAGCGGATGGAGCGCGCCGGGTTGACCGTCGAGATCGGTCATTTCGACGGCGGCGACGGCGACCCCGAATACGCGATCGAGGTGACCTACGAGGGCCTGTACGAGCTCGCCGAAGAGACCCTCGCTGACGGTGCCAGCACGCTGCTCGACGAACACCTCGGCGCCCTCGGCGGATGGATCTCAGCGACCCTGGTGAAGCTCGGGGACCTGAAGCTCGGCTTCCGCCCCGCCGACGACGCCAGCCTCTAAACCGATCCCCGGGTCATCGAGTGTTTCCGGCCCGGCAAGCGCTATCGGAGTGTCTTCGTCCCGCCCGGGGTAGCGCGAAACACTCCGATGAGTCTCCGCGGGCGGGAAACACTCGGCTACAGGTTGCCGCCGCGGGCGCGCAGCTCGGTGCGGATGGCCTCGGCGATGTCGAGCGCCAGGATCTCTGCGCCGGTGGTGTTGAGGTGGAAGCCGTCGTCGCGGCGGACGTCTTTGAACTGGTTGTCGCGAGGGTCCTGCACCGCCTCGGCGAAGCCGCCGCTGAGCCCGGAGAAGCGCTTCCAGGTGTCGATGAACACGACCTTTGGCCGCTTCGCTGCTTCGGCCATGACGACTTCGTTCTGCACCTGAAGGCGAGCCGTGACATCAGGGTTGTCGTCGTTGGGGATGCCGACCCAGATCAACGTGCGGTTGTCACCGCCCAAATAGTCCATGGTCGAGCCGACGCGCTTGCCGTACTCGGCGCGCCAATCGGTGTCGTCACCGCCAGAGCCTGGGGCGTGCTGCACCGCCCAGCTCTTGTCGACGTTGCGAAGGCCCTGAGCGTCGTTGCCGCCGAAGGTGACCACGACGATGTCGGGATTGACCTTGGGAATCTGCTGGGCGAAGTACGACGGCCAATCGAAGAAGTCGGGTCGACTGAGCCCCGACGACACCTTGTAGTCGAGCGTCGTCGCGACCATCCCCGTCTGCTTCATCAGCTTGTCGAGATACGGCCCGAACGTGCCCGCATCGCTGTCGCCGGCGACGTACAGCTCCGCCGGGTCGGCCGCGGACGGCACGGTCCTCTGCTTCGGCTTGAGCTCCGTGGTGGAGGTCGAAGTCGATGCCGCGGTCAGGGGTATGCCGCCGTCGTCGCCGAGCACCAGCGACGTGCTCGGGGCCGTCGGAGCGGCTTGCGTCGACCGACCAGGACCGGCGAAGACTGCGGTGACCACCGAGTAGACCAGGAAGAGGATCGCCACCACAGCCACTGCGGCGACGACGCGTCTGGCCGCGTACACACGGTTCGGCAGGCGCTGGTTCGGTGGTGTTACAGGGGCGAGGTACATCGTCTACCTGCGTCAATACTACGGGACCAAGGGGTAGGGAACCGGCTCTCCACGCTGGCTACAATGCGGTCTGGATATATCCGTCCATCAAAAACACACTCCAAGGGGGAGAACAAATGCGCACAAGCAAGCGATTCACGTCGCTCGCGGCTGTTGCGGCGCTCGGCTTGCTAGCCGTCGCCTGTGGTTCCGACAGCAAGTCCGAGACCACGACTGCACCCGCCGCCAGCGCGGGAGCCACGACATCCGGAACCGAAGCCACGGGCACGACGCCGAGCGGCACGGAAGCTACGGGAACCGCCGCCGCCCCTGGCTCCAGCGACATCACCGCCGGTGTCGCGTTCGACACGGGTGGCCGCGGCGACGGCACGTTCAACGACTCCGCCGGACGCGGTCTCGACCAGGCCGTCAGCGAGTTGGGCGTCAAGAAGATCGAGCTCGAGGCAACCAAGGACGAAGACCGCCAGACCAACCTCGAGGTGCTGGCGCAGCAGAAGGCCAACCCGGTGATCGCCGTCGGCTTTGCATTCACTGACCCGCTCACCAAAGTTGCCGCCGCCAACCCCGACACGACGTTCGCAATCGTCGACTCGGTGGTCGACGCCCCGAACGTTCGCAACCTGGTGT
>JAENVT010000036.1 GCA_016650435.1 Ilumatobacteraceae bacterium | reverse complement strand
TCTGGCCGGAAAGGCGACCGTCGAAGTTGCCGGGCCTGGCTTCATCAACGTCACCTTCGACGAAGCGTTCCTGAAAGAGCAGCTCGACCTGCTTGCTGCCGACGATCGTCTCGGCGTACGACTCGCTGCAACACCCGAGCGAGTAGTCGTGGACTACTCGGCACCCAACATCGCCAAGGAAATGCACATTGGGCACTTGCGCACGACGGTGATCGGCGACGCCCTGGTGCGCATGCTCGGCTTTGTCGGCCACACCGTGATCCGCGAAAACCATGTCGGTGACTGGGGCACACCATTCGGCATGACCATTGAGCATCTCTTAGATCTCGGTGAGACCGAGGCAGCGGCAGGCCTCAGCGTGGGCGACCTTGACGGCTTCTACAAGCAAGCACGGGCGAAGTTCGACAGCAGCGAGGAATTCCAAGCACGAGCGCGCAACCGGGTGGTGCTGTTGCAAAGCGGTGATCCCGAGACGCTGCGACTGTGGAAGCTGCTGGTTGATCTCAGCATGCAGTATTTCAATCGGCTGTATCGCAAGCTCGGCGTGCTGCTGACCGACGACGACCTCGCCGGCGAGAGCATGTACAACGACCTGCTGCCCGAAGTCGTCGAGCGTCTGCGCGCGGCAGGACTATTGGAAGTCAGCGACGGTGCCGAGGTGGTGTTCCCATCCGGCTACACCAACCGCGAGGGCGAGCCGCTGCCGCTGATCGTCAGGAACAGAGTTGGCGGTTTCAACTACGGCACCAGCGATCTTGCGTGCGTGCTCGACCGCGTCGAACGGGTGAAGGCGACGCTCCTCCTCTACGTCGTCGGCGCCCCGCAGTCGCAGCACCTGGCGATGGTGTTCGACGTCGCGGCAATGGCGGGCTGGCTGCGACCCCCCACCCGCGCCGTCCACGTCGCCTTCGGCAACGTGTTGGGCAGTGACCGCAAGATGTTGAAGAGCCGCGATGGCGAACCAGTGCGGTTCGTCGACGTGCTCGACGAGGCGATCGAGCGGGCCACGGCAAGCGTCCGCGAGAAGAACCCAGACCTGCCGGCGGATGAACAGATCGACATCGGCCGCATGGTCGGCACGGGTGCGTTGAAGTACGCCGACCTGTCGACGGATCGGATCAAGGACTACGTCTTCGACTGGGATCGGATGCTTTCGTTCGAAGGCAACACGGCGCCATACCTGCAGTACGCCCACGCTCGAATCAAGTCGATCTTGCGCAGAGCCGCGCAGAGCGAAACGCCGCACGGGTCGTCGCTGGCTCTGGTTCCGCAGGAACGCGAACTAATCCTCCAACTCTTGCAGTTCGACCCGGCAGTCCACGACACGCTCGAGAGGTACAGCCCGCATCGACTGGCGACGTACCTGTTCGAACTGGCGCAGAGCTTCACTGCGTTCTACGAGGCGTGTCCGGTGCTGAAGGCCGAACCGCAAACCCGCGCGTTCAGGATTCTGTTGTGCGAGCAAACGGCGCGGGTGCTCGCCCAGGGGCTCGATCTCCTCGGTATCGAGGCTCCGGAGCGCATGTGACAGCGATACCTCTGTCGCTGTTGCCCGATACCGCCGAAGTGCTGCCAGATGGTTCGCTGGCCATTGGCGGTTGCCGCGTGCTGGATGTCGTCGCCGAGTTCGGCACGCCTGTCTTCATCTACGACGAGGCTCATCTGCGGGCGCGTTGCCGTGAAGCTGTCACCGCGTTCGGGCCGGAGCGCGCGGTGTATGCAACGAAGGCATTTCTGTGCAAGGCGATGGCCCGTCTTGCCTACGACGAGGGCATGTTGCTCGACGTTGCCAGCGGTGGAGAGATGTTCGTGGCGCTGGCTGCAGGCGTGCCGGCCGACGCTCTCATCTTCCACGGCAACAACAAGAGCATCGCCGAGTTACGCGCAGCCATCACCAACGGCGTGCGGCACATCGTGGTCGACAGCTTCGACGAACTCGACCGGCTCGATGCCTTGCATGCCGAAGGTCTGCCGTTACCAAAGGTCTTGGCCCGCATCACTCCCGGGGTGCACGCCCACACCCATGAGTTCATTGCTACTGGGCAGGACGATTCGAAGTTCGGGTTCAACCTTGGCAACGGCGACGCCCAACGTGCCGTGGATCGCATGCGCGCATCGGCCAGTGTCGATCTGGTCGGCGTGCACTGCCACATCGGCTCCAACGTGTTCGCCGCGTCCAACTTTGCAAAGGCGGCCGAAGTGATGGCCGCCTTCGCGGTGCCACTCGATCTGCCCGAGTTGGTGCTCGGTGGCGGCCTCGGCGTGGCGTACGTCGAGGGCGAAGAAGCACCGTCGATCACGCAGTGGGGCAGTGTGCTGCTCGACGCCTGCGAGGCGCTGGGTGTGCGCAGCCGCGTCAGCGTCGAACCCGGGCGGGCAATCGTCGCCGATGCGGCCATCACCGTGTACACGATCGGCACGATCAAGCACATCCCCGACGTGCGTACGTACATCGCCGTCGACGGCGGGATGAGCGACAATCCCAGACCGGTGCTGTACGGCAGTGGCTACGAGGCCTTCCTTCCGGCCGACGTCGCCGCGCCGCGAACTGTGCCCGGCCGGTTGGTCGGCAAGCACTGCGAAAGCGGCGATGTATTGATCTTCGATGCTCTCCTACCCAACAAAACCACAGTGGGTGACATTCTTGCCACTCCAGTTACCGGCGCGTACGGACGCAGCATGGCCAGCAACTACAACATGCTGACCCGTCCGCCGGTCGTGTTCGTCAGCGACGGCCGGTCCCGGGCAGTCATGCGCCGCGAGACGATGGAGGACCTGGTTCGATGCGATCTGGACTGATCGAAAGCCTTCGCAGAGCGCGGCGCGCTCACCGCCACCCGTGAGTTTGACCTGATCAGCAAGTGGGCCGAATGGCCCAATCGGGTGACAATCTCTGTACGTAGCGGTTCTTGACGAATACTGTACGGACATATCACCTCAATCGCGGGGGAGGTAACCGGCGGGAATGGTCACAGTGAAGCGCTCTCAACTCATCATGTCTGCCGGCATAGCCGCCGCGAGCATTGTCGGATTCGGCGGAATCGCTTCCGCTGCGCCCACCGCGAGCACGGCCGCAATCGCCTGCATCAACGGTGATGGAGTGATGGATCTTGCGCTCACAAATGCCACAGACGCCTCAGCCGAGTTCGTCATCACCAACCCCGAGACGTTCATCGCCTCGGTGATCGACGTCGGTCCCGGCGCTTCGCAGGTTGTGACCGTCGGTGGATTGTCGGACGGCTCGGTCATCGTGCCTGTCCAGTTCAACGGCGACGACGCCAGTGTCAGCTCGCTGATCGCTTGCGACGTGCCTGCCTGCGCCCAGGGAGTCTTGACCACTGTCGTCGACGACAACGGTGTTCAACACCAAGCATGTGTCGAGTCCGCCGCTGACGTTCCTCCCGTCGCGGCGCCCGTCAAGGCTTCTCTGGCGCCGCAGCC
>JAENVT010000035.1 GCA_016650435.1 Ilumatobacteraceae bacterium | reverse complement strand
TGGGAGCGGCCGAACTGGTTCGCGTCCGCACAGCACGGCGAGTCGCCACACGACATCTACAGCTACGAACGCCAGAACTGGTTCGATGCTGTCGGTCGCGAACATCGCGCCGCTCGCGAGGCGGCGGTGTTGATCGATCAGACGTCGTTCGCCAAGTTCGCGTTGAAGGGTCCCGACGCACTGGCCGCGTTGAACTGGATCTGCTCGAACAACGTCGACAAGCCGGTGGGGTCGCTGACGTACACGCAGATGCTCGACGACTCCGGTGGCATCCAATGCGATTTGACCGTGTGCCGCGTCGCTACCGACGAGTTTTACATCGTCACGGGCACGGGCTTCGCCACTCATGACTTCGACTGGATTCAGCGTTCGATTCCGGCCGGCGCCAACGCGCAACTCTTCGACATCACGTCGGCCATCGCTGTGCTGTCGCTGATGGGACCGCGATCGCGCGACATCCTCGCCGCCGTCACCCGCGCCGAACTGTCGAACGAGTCGTTTCCCTTCGGCACGCAGCAGATCATCGGCATCGCCGGCTGCCCGGTGCGGGCACTGCGTGTCACGTATGTCGGAGAGCTCGGATGGGAGCTGCACCTGCCGGTCGAGTATGCAACCACCGTCTATGACGCGTTGATGGCGGCCGGTGGGGGTCACGGTGTGATGAACGCCGGTTACCGAGCAATCGAGAGCTGCCGGCTGGAGAAGGGATACCGGGCGTGGGGCAGCGACATCGGACCCGACCATTCGCCGATCGAGGCCGGGCTCGGCTGGGCGGTGAAGCTGCGCAGCGGCATCGACTTCCGTGGCCGCGCCGCAGTTGCCGCACAGCGCAGCGATGGCGTACGCAAGATGTTGGCCGGCTTCACGTGTGATCCTTCCGTGGTGTTGCTCGGGCGCGAAACCATCTATCGCGATAGCGAGCGTGTGGGTTGGCTGACCAGCGGTGGCTACGGCTACACCATCGGTCGCTCGATCGGGTACGGCTACATCCGCAACCCGTCGGGCGTCTCTGCCGACTTCGTGACGGGCGGTACGTACGAGTTGGAAGTCGGCGGCGAACGCGTCAGCGCCGACGTCTCGTTGCAGCCCTACTATGACCCGACCAACGCGCGAGCGAAGTCATGACGACCACGGCAGTGCCGTCCCAGGCCAAGATCGTGATCATCGGTGGCGGGATCATCGGGTGCAGCATCGCCTACCACCTGACCGCGATGGGCGAGACCGATGTCGTGCTGCTCGAGCAACACCAACTCACCGACGGTGCGACCTGGCATGCAGCCGGACTCGTTGGTCAGTTGCGTTCGTCGCGCAACACCACGCGCATGCTCGAACATTCCGTCGAGCTGTATGGACGATTGGAAGCCGAGACCGGTCAAGCGGTCGACTGGCATCAGGTCGGCAGCCTGCGCCTGGCCTGCTCGCCAGAGCGAGTCATGGAGCTGAGGCGACTGACCACGATGGCCAAGAGCTTCGGACTACCGATGGAGATCGTCAGCCCGCACCGCGCCCAGGAGCTGTTCCCGTTGATGACGACCGATGGTGTGCTCGCTGCGGCCTTCCTCCCGACGGATGGGTACATCGATCCGGCCAGCGTCACGCAGGCAATCGCCAAAGGCGCGCGAATGCGCAACGCACGAATCCATGAACACACCACCGTCACGTCGATCACCGTCGAAGGGCGGCGGGCGTCGACGGTCCACACGGATCAGGGTGACATCGCCTGCGAGATGGTGGTCAACGCTGCGGGCATGTGGGGAATGGAGATCGGGCGGATGGCGGGGGTGCGCATTCCCGCCGTCGCCGTCGAGCACCAATACGTGCTGACCGGCCCGATCCCCGACGTCACGCCTGCCGAGCTGCGGCAGATGCCGACGATGCGCGACCCCGATCTGCTCGTGTACTACAAGCCCGACGGGCCCGGGTTGCTGATCGGCGGATACGAACCCGACACACTGCCGTTCGGCCACGACGGCATACCGAAGCCGTTCCAACGTCAATTGTTGGATCCAAATTTCGATCGTTTCGAGCAGTTGGCCACACTCGCCGCGCAACGCACGCCGGTGATCGAGCAGGCCGGCATCCGCACGATGATCAATGGTCCCATCCCCTATTCGGCCGATGCCGACTTCGTGATGGGCAAGGTTCCCGAGCTCGACAACTACTTCGTCGCCACCGGATTCCTCTACGGGATCGCCGCCGGCGGAGGCGCCGGCAAGATGATGGCGGAATGGATCCTCGAGGGACGGCCCTCGCTCGATCTGTGGCCGCTCGATGTGCGCCGCTTCGCCTTTCATCACACGACGCATCACTTCATGGGCTCGCGCATGGTCGAGCTGTATGCCCATCACTACAAGCTCGCCGCGCCGGGCACCGAGCACGTCACGTCGCGCGGCGTGAAGCGCAGCCCGTTGCACGACACGCTGGCGAAGCAGGGCGCGGTGTTCGGATCGCGCGGTGGATGGGAACGGCCCAACTGGTTCGCCCCTCAGGAAGTCGAGGCCGTCGATCGGCCGTCATTCACCGAGCCGAACTGGTTCCCCCATGTGGCCGAAGAGCACCGCGCCGTCCGCGAACGTGTGGCGTTGATCGACCAGACATCGTTCGCCAAGTTCGAGATCACCGGGCCCGGCGCGCTCCATGCGGTGCAGTGGTTGTCGGTTGCCGACATGGACAAGGCCCTGGGCTCAGTCACGTACACGCAACTGTGCAATCCGCAGGGCGGGATCGAGTGCGACCTGACAATGACGCGCCTCGGTGAGCAGCATTGGTACGTCGTCACGGGTTCGGCGTTCGGCGCCCACGACATGGGCTGGATCCGCTCGAACTCGCCCGACGACGGCAGCATCCAAATTCGCGATCTGACCTCGGCAAACGCGGTGATCAACCTGTGTGGTCCCCTGGCCCGCGACGTCCTGCAAGCGGTCAGCGAGGACGATGTCTCTGGCGAGGCGCTGCGCTACGCGACGGCACGCGACATCACGATCGGCGCCGCGCCGGCGCTAGCGATGCGCATCGGCTACGGCGGTGAGTTGGGATGGGAGCTGCACGTGCCCACCTCGTACGCGGCGCACGTGTATGAATTGCTGCACGACGCTGGACGAGAGTACGGGATCGCCAATGTCGGATACCGGGCCATCGACACCTTGCGGATGGAGAAGGGATACCTGTACTGGTCGACCGATATCACACCCGACACAACGCCATGGGAAGCCGGGCTCGGCTGGCGGGTGAACATGAAGAAAGGCGACTTCTGCGGACGCGACGCGCTGGAAGCACAGCGCGCCTCCGGCGTGACACGCAAGCTGTGCACCTTCACGCTCGAGGAGATGGCGTACCCGGTCAGCGGCGAGGCGATCATTGCCGACGGCACGGTCGTGGGCTTCACGACCAGCGCCAACTTCGGTCACACGGTCGGCAAGCCCATCGCCAACGGTTACCTCCCGATCGAGTTCGCCGATCGCACCGACTTCGTGATCGAGGTCTACGGCGAACCCATCCCCGCCACCCGCCACGACGGGGCGCTCTACGACCCGAAGAACGCAAGGTTGAAGGCGTAGCTACGTCGCGAATACGCCGGACCTCAGACGTAGTAGCCGCTTATGTCGAGGATGAGTGCGTGGATCCTGGACCACCGCAGGTGACCTTCACGCGGCGGCTGGTTCCAGGAATCCGACGGCGTCGGCGACTAGCGGACGCCGAGGGCAATGAGGTTGACGTAGCGATCACGTTGGCTCGCGACGGAAGTCGTAGCCGAAGATTGCAATCGGAAGTCTCCACTTAAGGAATCGGACATTCGATCCGATTAATTATTGCGCTGCGGGGCGATCCAAGAGCGTTCGGATTGAAACCCTCAAGGCGGGAGGAACGCCAATCATGCGGCACCACATCGAAACTGAGACAACACATGACAAGGGCTTCTCGCTCGTTGAATTGCTGATCGTCATCGTGATCCTCGGCATCTTGGCCACCGTTACGGTGTTCGCAGTGACCGGCATCACCAACAAGGGCAAGACCAGTGCTTGCAAGTCCGACCTCCACGTCCTCCAGACCGCTGAAGAGGCGTACAACGCCAACAACGCAAACACTGGGGCGTACGCCGACCAGCCGGCGCTCAAGGCCGCCGGCCTGATCCACGACGTGTCGCCCAACTTCACAGTCGTTGTCGGCGCAGGCACGGGTGCGGCTGCCAGCTACACGATCACCGGCAACGCAGGCGATTGCTTCGGCATCAACGGCTGATCCCGCAATAGAAACAAGCTTCACCCGGCGGCATCGTCACACGTTCTGCGTTCAGCAGAAGTCGTGACACGATGCAGGGGATGAGCGACCTCGACGCTGCGATTGGCAGGGTGCCGCTCCTTGCGTCCGCAAGCGGGCTGACCACGACGCGGCTTGCTGGGTTGACCAACGTCAATCATCTCGTGGCCGTGCGTGACGATCGCTATGTCTTGCGCCTCCCAGGTGAAGGCACCGGCGAATACATCAACCGTGCCGACGAGGAGGTCGCAGCTCGATCGGCGGCCGCGGCAGGTGTCAACGCGGATGTCATCTTCTTCGATCCCAGCGATGGGTTGATGGTCACGCGCTTCATCGACGGCGCGGCGACGATGGACGCCGAATTGTTCAAGGATCTCGGCGCAGTTGCCCGTGCCGGCCATGCGTTTCGTCAACTGCACACCACAGCCACACGGTTCGCGTCCGACTTCACCCTGTTCTCGATGATCGACGAGTACAAGTCGTTGCTGGCATCGAAGGGAGCGGCGCTGCCCGCGGGCTACGACGAGGTTCAACGACAGGCCGAAGCGGCGCGCACCGCGCTCGAGGCCGCGCCGGTGCGTCTTGCCCCGTGTCATTGCGATCCGCTGTGCGAAAACTTCCTCGACACCGGTGAGCGGATGTTCATCATCGACTACGAGTACGCCGGCAACAACGATCCGATGTGGGACCTCGGCGATCTCTCGGTGGAGGGTGGGTTCGGGCCGGAGCAGGACGACGCGCTGCTCCGCGCGTACTTCGGCGATGATCCCCCAGCCAGCGAACGGGGTCGGATGGTTGCGTACAAGGCGTTGTGCGACCTGTTGTGGACGCTTTGGGGTGTGATCCAACACGTCAACGGCAACCCAGCTGAGGACTTCTGGGCATACGCCGTCGGACGCTTCGAACGATGCAAGGCATTGATGTCGAGCGCAGACTTCGACGCGCAGATCGCCGCGATCCGTTAGCCGGCGCGCTTGCTGCGGTACCGGCGGCCCATCGCGACGACGGTTGCGGGTATGAAGAACGCTCTGGCGGGCAGCGAAACCTCGGCCCACGGGCGCTTGGCCAACGGCGCGCGCCAGGCCCGCATGCGATAGAGGAAGAACGTCGCCAGCAGGGAGTGCAGGCCGATGGCCGCCCAGAAGAAACCCTTTGGCCCGACCACGATCATCGATCCGGCGGCGACGAAGGGACCCACCACGGCGCCGAGGCCGTACAGCGTGACCAGCTGCGAGGCGGCAGCGTTGACGTGCTCCGGCTCGATCCAGTCGTTCGTATAGGCAGCAGCAATCGAGTACAGCGGGTAGCTGCATCCGCCGAGCACGGCAACCAACAGCAACGCCATCGGGCTTGTCGACGGCCCGAGCAACAGCAGCACCGCCGCCCCAATTGCGCCGACGGATGCGGCGAAGCCGACGGCACGACGATCGATGTCGTCGGACGCCGCAGACACCGGCCAGTGCAACAGCATTCCCCCGATGTTCGGGGCGGCGACGAACAAGCCGATTCGCCCGGTCGACAAGCCGACACGCGTCGCGTAGATCGCCGCCATCCCGGTGAGAGCGCCGTGGGCCATGCCGACAAGCAGACACGAGAACACCCCTGTCGGAACGAGCTTGGCAAGCTCGCGCAGCGAGATGTGCTCGCGGATCGCAACCGTCGGAGCGACGGCATCTTCGGACAACGCAACTGGTGCGACCGCAAGTGAAGTGATGATGCTGGCGATCGCGAAGCCGGTGATGACGCGGGCGTCGATGGCGAACAACAGCACCTGCCCCAGGCCGAACGCCCCCGAGGTCACTACGGCATAGACGGCCAAGAGACGCCCGCGATTCTCATTCGTGGCGAGGTTGTTGAGCCATGATTCGGCAACCACGTATTGACCGGCAAGACACAAGCCAGTGACGAACCGCAGCCACGCCCACGCCGGTGCCGACTCCGTGAGCCCAACCGCCAACATCGCCGCCGACAGCAGCGACGCGAGCGCGGCATACACACGGATGTGGCCGACGCGCCCGAGTGCCGACAAGGCCACACGCGATCCGACGAGGAAGCCGATGTAGTACGACGCGCTGATCAGACTGCTGACGATGGTGGGCAGCTTGATCAATTCGGAACGGACACCGAGCAACGTGCCGAACATTCCGGCGGCGAGCAGCAGCAATGCCAGCCCGAGGAACAAGCTCCATGTCGCCAAGGCGATGTCGCGGTTGAGGGACGGGCCGTCGTCGGTGCGTTCCATTGCTGGCCAGCCTGCCATGCCAGGCAAGACCGACCCGGGAGTTCGTGGTGTACTGTCGCCGCGTGAATTCCACGCCGGCCACGAAGCTGACGCTGATCGGCGCCGGCAAGATCGGCCAAGCGATCGTGCAGTTGCTCTCGGCCGCGCCCGAGTTCGACGTCACCGTCATCGACCGCGACGAGGCCGCGCTGGCGCCTCTTCGTGCTCGCGGTCACATCGCGTTCGAGGTCGACATCACCGACCCAGTCGCACTCGCTGCCCGGATCGACGGCCAAGACATGGTGATGAGCGCGGCGCCGTTCCATGCCACGTCGATCATTGCGACGGCAGCACGCAACGCCGGTGCCCACTACTTCGATCTCACCGAGGACGTCGACTCGACTCGCGTTGTCAAGAGCCTGTCGATCGACTCGACCTCGGCGTTGGTCCCGCAGTGCGGCCTGGCTCCTGGTTTCGTGTCCATCGCCGCGGCCGAGTTGGCCAGATCGTTCCACGACATCCGATCGATCTCCATGCGCGTCGGCGCGTTGCCTCAGTTCCCCACGAACGCGTTCAAGTACAACCTCACATGGTCGACGGACGGCTTGATCAACGAGTACTGCAATCCCTGCGAGGCAATCGTCGACGGCAAGATGCTCGAGGTGCTGCCGCTCGAAGAGCTCGAAGCCTTTTCGCT
>JAENVT010000034.1 GCA_016650435.1 Ilumatobacteraceae bacterium | reverse complement strand
TGCCGGGCCGCGGGATTAGCGATGATCTGCGTGTGCACTACCGTGTCGGTTGCGGCCTCCGCCGCACAGACGTGAACAAACCCGGAGACAACTACTCATGAAGACAACACGACTGATCGCCATCCTGATGACCGCCGGCCTACTCGCTACAGCGTGTGGCGACGACACCAAAACTCCCGCGGCCGGCGCGACCGCCGCGCCTGGGGCCACCGCTGCGCCTGGGGCTACTACCGCGCCAGCCGCTGGCGGAAACGACTGCAAGCCGGTCAAGGCGGGCGTGCTCAGCGTCGTCACCAGCTTGCCGGGCCCCAATTTCTGGGGCACGACCAAGGCCGAGGTCGACCCCGACAACATCAAGAGCGGAATCGAGTACGACCTCGCCAACATGCTGGCCGCGTGGTGCGGATTGAAGATGGAGTTCCGCAACGAGAACTTCGACGCAATCGTCGCCGGGCAGATCGATCCGACCAGCTATGACATCACGCTCGCGCAGGTGACCATCACCCCCGATCGAGCCAAGGTCGTCGACTTCTCCGAGGGCTACTTCAAGGCCGACCAAGGATTGCTGGTCAACAAGGGCACAGCCGTCAAGACGTGGGACGACGTGAAGAACCTGACCATCGGCGTGCAGGCATCGACAACTGCGGAATTCGACGTCACCTCCGGTGAGGTGCCTGGCTGGCAACTCAGCAAGGTGAAGTCGTTCCCCGACCTCGCCTCGGCGTATGCGGCGCTGTCTGCCGGCACGATCGATGGGGTCATGATCGATACTCCGATCAACCTCGGTCAGGCCGCGCAGTCCGGTGGCAAGGAAGAGGTGGTTGCCCAGTTCAAGACCGGCGAGGAGTACGGAGCGATCTACGGCAAGGGCAACGGCAAGAAGGCGATCTTCGATCCGATCATCCAAGGCCTGCTCGACAACGGCTCGATCAACGCGCTGATCGCCAAGTACCTCGGCGGAGATCCCGCAACAGTTCCGTTCGTCGACGTTCCGGCTACCTGAGCCTGCGTTGACCGAGTTGGTGGCATCCGATCCTCCCGCCATGCGGCGGGTGGGTCGGGTGTTGACCTATCGCAAGGCGGCCACGATTGCCTTGCTGTTTCCGCCGGCCGGTGTGCCGGCGATGCTGCACTCGATGCGCGCCGCTCGCCTCGCCAGGGAAGGTGAGATCGAATCGGCGAGGCGCCAGGGGGAACTAGCGCGCGACTGGGCGTGGTACTCGGTCGGTATCGGGCTGTCGGTGTACATCGTGGCGTTCCTGGTCTGGCTGCTGCTCACCAATCACCACGCCGTTTCGCAGGTGTTCTTCGGGTGGGCGACCGTCACCGACGGTCGTGCATGGCGATCGTTGTTGAAGGGTTTCTGGATCAACGTCCAGGTGTTCCTGATCGCCGAGGTCATTGTGCTGGTGTGGGCTCTGGTCGTCGCCATTCTGCGGCTCTTGCCCGGTCCAGCGTGCAAGCCGGTCCGGTTGTTGGTCACCGTGTATGTCGACGTCTTCCGTGGCATCCCGGCGCTGCTGGTGATCCTCATCATCGGCCTCGGCCTTCCGCAGGCTCACGTGCCGATCCTCGGCAGCTTCTCCGACATGGACTATGCGATCTTGGCCCTCAGCCTGACCTACGGCGCTTACGTGTCGGAGGTGTATCGCGCCGGCATCGAATCGGTGCACTGGAGTCAGACCGCCGCCGCTCGATCACTTGGCCTGTCGCACACTCAAACGATGCGCCATGTCGTGGTGCCGCAGGCCGTGCGCCGGGTGATCCCTCCGCTGCTCAACGACTTCATCGGGTTGCAGAAGGACACGTCGTTGATCAACGCGCTGGGCGTGCTCGACGTTGTCAGCCGGGCGCGGTTCGTCAACAACTCGCGGGGCACGCTGGCCGCGTATTCGATGGCCGCGCTGTTGTTCTTGTTGGTCACTATTCCGTTCACCCGCTGGCTCGACGGTCTGATCCGCCGGCAGCAGGCCAAGACCTTGGCAGGGCGGTCGTAGATGGCCTTCCTCGAGCTCCGCGACGTGCACAAGACATTCGGTACCAACCCGGTGTTGCGCGGGATCAATCTCGACGTCGATCTGCACCAGGTGGTCTGCCTGATCGGCGCCTCGGGCAGTGGCAAGTCGACGATGTTGCGGTGCATCAATCAGCTCGAGACCGTCGACAGCGGCGAGATCCGGCTCGGCGGCGACCGGGTCAGTGGGCGGGGGATCGACGTCGATGCGTTGCGACGCGAGGTTGGCATCGTCTTCCAGAGCTTCAACCTGTTCCCGCACATGTCTGTCTTGCAGAACATCACGCTGGCCCCCGTGAAGGTTCTCGGGTTCACCAAGGCGTTGGCTGAAGAACGCGGCGTCGCTCTGTTGAAGCGGATCGGTCTCGATGACAAGGCCAAGGAGTATCCCGATCGTTTGTCGGGCGGCCAGCAACAACGTGTTGCAATCGTTCGTGCTCTGGCGATGGAGCCGCGGCTGTTGTTGCTCGACGAGATCACCTCGGCACTCGACCCCGAACTCGTCGGCGAGGTGCTCAACATCGTCCGCGATCTGGCCAGAGATGGGATGACGATGATGCTGGCGACCCACGAGATGGGCTTCGCCAAAGAGGTCTCGTCGAAGGTTTGTTTCCTGCACGAGGGGGTCATTCACGAGGAAGGTCCGCCGGAACAGATCTTCGAGCACCCTCAGCAGGAGCGCACCAAGGCGTTCGTGCAGCGCATCATCGACGCTGGGAGGCTCTGACCGGGCGTAGTCCTATTGACAGTGAGACACGAAGTGTCTTATTGTCTCACAATGAGTCTTGACCCGGCAGAACTGCGCGTGCTCGACGCCGCCAAGTTGTGCTGCGAGCGCTGGGGACTCGCCAAGGTGACGATCGAAGACATTGCCAACGAGGCGGGCGTTTCGCGAGCAACGTTGTACCGCATGTTCCCCGGCGGCAAAGACATCCTGTTCGAGGCCTTGCGAGTGCGCGAGCTCGAAGACTTCTTCACCCGGCTCAGCGCCCATCTCGACGGCGCAGTCGACTTCGAAGATCTGCTGGTGCGCTGCCTCATGCACTCGACACACGAGCTGCGCAGCGATCAACACCTCTCCTTGATGCTTGCCAGCGAGCCCGGCGACACGCTCGGCCAACTGACGGTCGACGGGTTGCCGCGAATCATCCGCGTCGCCACCGCCTTCCTCGCCCCGCACGTCGAGGGCTACATGCCGATGAGCGAGGGTGCCCGGCTCGTCGAACTGCTGGCCCGTCTCGTCATCAGCTACTTCCTCGCACCATCCGAACAAGTCGACCTCGGCGACGCCGAGTCGGCGAGAACCTTCGTCCGCATATTCATCCTCCCCGCATTCCAGCCATCCCTCACTAGGAGCTGACCATGACTGTCACGCACAACGACAATGCAGCGATCATCGGCCGCACCGAGATCAACGACATCGATGCCATCTTGGCCATCCCCACCCACGATCCCGACGAGATCGCCCACATCGTCAAGGACAATGCCGACACCATCTTCACGTGGGACTATTCGCTCAGCCGGCC
>JAENVT010000033.1 GCA_016650435.1 Ilumatobacteraceae bacterium | reverse complement strand
GCTTAAAACTCTTCCGAGAGCGGCGCCGGCCATGTGATTGGCGGCGATCGCGTCGTCGTAGAAATCGGCGAGCGAGAAGAACCCGTGATACATGCCGCTGAATCGCACGTGGCTCGTGGGAACCCCCAGCGACGCGAGCCGAGCCGCGTATGCATCGCCCTCGTCGCGCAACGGGTCGTATTGCGCGGTGATCAACATCGTCGGAGGCGATGCAGCAACGACGTCATCGGCTGCGAAGTGCGGCGAGACCCGCGGGTCGGTGCGGCTCGTCGAGCTCTCGCCAAGGTAGTGGGAGATGAACCAGCCCATTCCTGCTGCGGTCAGCTGCGGTCCCGCTGCGTTCTCGACGAAGCTCGGGAAGCTGGTGGTGAGATCGGTGGCCGGATAGATCAGCAGTTGGTAGCGCAGCGGCACCGGGGCGAGCTGCCCGACCACGATGGCGAGGTTGCCGCCCGCCGAGTCGCCACCCACCGCGAGCCGATCGGGAGAGCAGGCGAGTTGGCCGGCGTTGGCGTAGGCCCACCGAGTTGCAGCCAATGCATCGTCCAAGGCAGCTGGAAATGGATGTTCTGGTGCCAGCCGGTAGTCGACGCTCAGCACACAATGGCCGCTGCTGTTGGCCAGGATGCGGCAGAGGTTGTCGTGGCTCTCGAGGTTCCCGAGCACCCAACCTCCACCGTGAAAGAACACGAGCAGACCGAGATCTTCTCGATCGTTGGGCCGATAGAAGCGCGCCGGGACTCCGCCGGCGTCGACGTCTCGGGTGTGATGAATCGGCTCCGTCGATGGCCGCAGGCGCCTGGCGCGGACCTCGCGAGCTTGCGCCGGAGTGCAGGTTTCGAGGAGAGGCTCGTCGAGCGAGGCCATGAGCGCGAGCAGCGATTCTGCCTGAGGATGCAACGGCACCCAGCGATTCTGTCAAGGCGCTGCCCGGAAGAGCGAATGCAGTTACCGTGAATGGCATGACCGACGACATCACTCGTTACGACGCGGTCGAGGCCTACTGCGGCGAACTCAGCGTTGAGCCCGGCGCGACGATTTCGTTGCATGTCTCGTGTCGTGCTGATCGCTATGACGTCGAGATCCATCGGTGGGGCGCGACCCGCGAACTGATGTGGAGCGCTGCCGACCTCGCCGGACAAGAACACGCAACCCCCGTCGACGCCGATGCCAACGGCTGCGATTGGCCCGTCGCCGTCACGGTGCCGGTCGGCGATCAATGGCGCAGTGGCTTCTACCTTGTCACGCTCACCGCACACGACGCGCCTGCGGATCGCAGTGTCGGGTATACCGCCCTCGTAGTCCGCGCACGTCCGACGAGGGCGCGTGCCCTGCTGGTGCTGGCAACCAACACCTACAACGCCTACAACAGCTGGGGCGGCAAGAGCTTGTACACCGGCGGATGGCGGGTGTCGTTTGCCCGGCCATTCGGCCGCGGGATGCTGATGCGGCCGTCCACCGAGCGCGACGATCGCAAGGCACGGCCGGTCTACCGCGGCGAAGAGCCCGATGTCGACGGGATGGTCTATCAGCAGTATCGGTTCGCCAACGGATACCCGGGCTTCATGAGCTCGGCTGGCTGGTTCACCTACGAACGGCGATTCGTCGAGTGGGCCGAGACGCAAGGCATCGAGTTCGACTACGCCGTGTCAAGCGATCTCGATCGTGACGCAAGTGTCGTCGATGGCTACGACCTCGTGATGGGTGTTGGCCACGACGAGTACTGGTCTGCGGCGCAGCGCGCAACGATCGAGCGTCACGTCGCCGCCGGTGGCAATTACGTCAGTATGTCGGGCAACACCATGTTCTGGCAGGTGCGACTGGAGGACGACCGTCGAGCCATGGTTTGTTACAAGTATCGCGCCCATGAGGTCGACCCGGTGATGGGCACCGACGCCGAAACGACGATGTCGGGGATGTGGGCAGACCCGATCGTCGGCAGACCAGAAACAGCGTTACTAGGCGCGGGATCCGCGTATGGGTTGTACAGCCGCTTCGGCGCCGCCATGCCTCGCGGTTCGGGGGCATTCACCGTGTATCGCAACGATCACTGGATGTTCGCCGACACAGGATTGCGTTACGGCGATCTGTTGGGTCGCGACGATGGCGTGGTGGGCTACGAGACCGTCGGGTGCCGGTTGGCTTTCGATGCCTATCAGTTGCCCGTCGCGGCCGGCGGCGACGGAACGCCCGAACAGGTCGAGGTGGTGGCATTCACGCCTTCATCGAGTCTGGCAATGGGCGAGTATCCGGCGTCGATCGCCGCGCTCGACGATCAGGGCGACCTGGAGTTCGTTGCGTCGCGCTTGCACGGCCGCGTCGACGCCGAGACGTTGGCGCTGTGCAGGTACGGCAACGCGATGATGCTGACCTGTCGACCGTACGGAGACGACGGTGGCGAGGTGGTGACGATCGGCTCGACCGACTGGGTGTTCGGCCTCGCCGGCGACTCGTTGGTCGGGCAGGTCACTCGCAACGTGATCGATCACGGGCTGAAACGCTGATGGGTCTGCGATGCGGCCTGCTCGTCGCCATGATTGCGGTGATGGTCAGCTGTGGTTCGTCCCCTCGCGACGATGCGCGCGACTCGCTCGTGAAGCAATTGGAAGATGGCGGGCTCGACCAACCGACTGCGGAATGCGTCGTCGCTGCGTTCTTCAAGGACAAGACCAACGACGAACTGAAGGGCTTCTTCGACCGACCGCAGTTGACCCCCGAAGAGGCGGCCGAATTCGCCGCGCTCGGTCAGAAGTGCGCGACCCAGTCCTGACGACAATTCGACACCGCGGGTAGCTTTACGATTTGTTCACCATCACACCGAGCAGGCAGACCGAGCAAGAAGGGGAGCCAGTGTCACGAATTCTCACCGTCGCCGCCGCTCAGCTCGGGCCGGTGCAACGCGACGACAGTCGCGAACAGGTTGTGATACGGATGATCGCTCTCCTGCATCAGGCCGCGCAGCACGGTGTCGAACTGGTGGTGTATCCGGAACTCGCCCTGACCACGTTCTTCCCACGATGGTTCGTCGACGACATATCCGAAGCCGACCACTGGTACGAGCGCTCGATGCCAAATGCTGCCACCCAGCCGTTGTTCGACGAGGCACGCCGGCTCGGCATCGGTTTCTGCATCGGCTACGCGCTGCTCGACGGCGAGGGGCATCGGTGGAACGTCCACACGCTCGTCGAGCGCGACGGCTCGATCGTTGCCAGCTACACCAAGACGCACATTCCCGGACATGAGCACAACGAACCTGATCGTCCGTTCCAACACGCCGAGCGCTACTACTTCGAACCGTCGCCCGATGGCTTCGGTGTGTGGCGTGCGTTCGGCGGCCTGATCGGGATGATGATCTGCAACGACCGCCGCTGGCCGGAGAGCTATCGGGTGATGGGCCTGCAAGGTGTCGAGATGATCCTGTGCGGCTACAACACGCCGATCCACTACGTGCCGGATCCGAGTCAAGACATCCTGCAGGGTTTTCACAACGCGCTGGTGATGCAGAGCGGTGCTTACCAGAACGGCACCTGGGTGGTGGGCGTCGCCAAGGGTGGCGTCGAGGAAGGGGTCGACTCGTTGGCGCAGTCGATGATCATCGCTCCAAGCGGGCAGATCGTTGCCCAGGCGGTGACCGCGGACGACGAGTTGGTGGTCGCCCGCTGCGACCTCGATTGGTGCAAGCGGTACAAGGACACGTTGTTCGACTTCGATCGCTATCGCCGGCCAGAGGTGTACGGCCGCATCACGGGCCAGCGCGGCGTGGTCGAGCCGGCCTGATGGGATCGATCACACCGGGCTTGGTGTGTGGGCATCACCATCTATATTCAGCACTCGCGCGGGGCATGCCGGAGTCACCGAAACGGCCGACGAACTTCATCGAGATCCTCGAGCAGGTGTGGTGGCGGCTCGATGTCGCTCTCGATGAAGAGATGATCCGTTGGGCGGCGAAGCTCGGCGCCGTCGAAGCATTGATGAGCGGCACCACCGGCATCATCGATCATCACGAGGGCCCGTCGGCGATCGAGGGCAGCCTGTCGATCATTGCCGACGTTTGCGCCGAAGTTGGCGTCCGTGTCAACTGCGCGTACGGCGTGACCGACCGGCACGGCTCGTCGGAGGCCACCCGCGGACTCGCCGAGAACGAGCGCTATCTCCGCGCCGGTGGGCGAGGGATGGTCGGTGTGCACGCTGCCTTCACGTGCAAGGACGAGACGTTGGAGGCGGCTGCTGGGCTCGCCGCCGAGCTCGGCGTCGGCGTCCACATCCACGTGGCAGAAGCACTCGCTGACCGCGACGCGGGAGCCCGCCTCGAATCGCTTGCCGCCGACGATTGGTTACTCGTCCACTGCGTGTATCTCGATCGCGCGTTGCCCGGCACAATTGCCCACAACCCTCGATCCAACATGAACAACTCAGTGGGCTACGCGGCGCCGACGACGCGGTCGAATCGTGTCGTGTTGGGTACCGACGGAATAGGGGCAGACATGCTGGAGGAAGCGCGTCTCGCCTACATGCGTCTTCGCGAACACGATGTCACCGCGGATCCCGATGTCGTGTGGTCGTGGCTCGAGGAGGGCTATCGCTTCTTTCCCGAATGTCGCGATGATCGAGTCGAGTTCAACTATGACCACGCCGACAGCGCCTGGCACACGGCATTCACGCCGGGTGTACGAGCTGTCAACGTCACGCTCGGCTCTGGT
>JAENVT010000032.1 GCA_016650435.1 Ilumatobacteraceae bacterium | reverse complement strand
ATGACGCTGACCGACGAGCAGATGGAACTGTTCGCACTCGAGGTTGGCGCCGAGGTCTTGCTCGTCGAGCCCGGCCAGCAAGAAGAGCTCGAACTCCAGGCGATGTTCGACGACAGCGACGACGATGACGAATCGTTGCAGTCGCCGCGCGCTCCTGTCATCACCGTGATGGGTCACGTCGACCATGGCAAGACCACGCTGCTCGACCGCATTCGCCACGCCAACGTCGTTGCCGGCGAGGCCGGTGGCATCACGCAACACATCGGCGCATACATGGTCGATCGCGACGGCGGCAAGGTCACCTTCATCGATACACCCGGTCACGCCGCGTTCACCAAGATGAGGGCTCGCGGAGCGCAGGTCACCGACATCGTCGTGCTGGTCGTGGCTGCCGACGACGGCGTCATGCCGCAGACGATCGAGGCCATCAACCACGCCAAGGCAGCCGATGTTCCGATCGTCGTCGCTGTCAACAAGATCGACAAGGACAACGCCGACCCCGGTCGTGTGCTGACCCAACTCGCCGAGTACGAACTGGTTCCAGAGGCCTGGGGTGGCGACACCATCGTCGTCGAGATGTCGGCACAACAAAACGTCGGTGTCGACGAGTTGCTCGACCAGCTGCTGGCCGTTGCCGAACTCGAAGAACTGACCGCCAACGCGGCAGGTCGGGCCAAGGGCATCGTGCTCGAGGCCAACCTCGACACAGGTCGTGGCCCGGTGGCCACCGTGCTGGTCGACAAGGGCACGCTGAAGGTCGGCGACCCCATCGTTGCCGGAGGCGCGTGGGGCCGAGTCCGAGCGATGATCGACGACAAGGGTCAACAGATCAAAGAGGCCGGCCCATCCATGCCGGTTCAGGTGTTGGGTCTGCAAAGTGTGCCGAACGCCGGCGACGAGTTCCGCGCGGCCGACAACGAGAAGACCGCAAAGACCGTCGGCGAGGCGCGCGAGCAGCGTCAACGCCTCAAGGCTCAGCGCGGCGACGCTCGCGTGCAAAAGGGGGTCAAGCTCGAAGACATCTTCAGCCAGATCCAGGCCGGTGAAGTTGCCACGCTCAACATCGTGCTGAAGGCCGACGTACAGGGCTCGCTCGAAGCCGTTACCGAGTCGCTGCGCCGGCTCGAACGCGACGAGGTCAAGTTGGCGTTCGTGCACCGCGCCGTTGGTGGCATCACGGAGAACGACATCAGCCTCGCCTCCACAACCAACGCAACACTGATCGGTTTCAACGTCCGCCCGGACCGCAAGGCCCGCGACATGGCCGAGGCCGAGCACGTCGAGGTCCGGACCTACGAGATCATCTACAAGCTTCTCGAAGACATCGAGAAGGCGATGGTCGGCATGCTCGCACCGGAGTTCGAAGAAGTGGTCACCGGCGAAGCCGAGGTCCGCGAGATCTTCCGAGTTCCTCGCGTCGGCGCCATCGCCGGCTGCATCGTGCGCAGCGGTCAGATCACGCGTGGGTCAAAGGTGCGCTTCCTCCGCGATGGCACCATCATCTGGAAGGGCAGCATCCAATCGCTCAAGCGGTTCAAGGAAGATGCCCGCGAAGTCCGCGAGGGCTTCGAGTGCGGTGTCGGTCTCAGCGACTTCCAGGACCTGAAGCCGGGCGACCTCATCGAGACCTTCGAAGAGCGCGAAGTAGCCCGCGTCTAACGACTTAGTGGAGTGTTCGGCGCTCACCTGGGTGCCTCCAAACACTCCACTCAAATGCCGCCGATAGCCTCGGCCACATGGCTGATCTTGAATTCTTCTTGGATCCTGTGTGCCCATGGGCGTGGATCACATCCCGATGGGTCACCGAGGTGAAGCAACTGCGCACCTATGAGGTCAACTGGCGGTTCGTCTGCTTGAAGATGATCAACGAGCACCGCACCGACGACTGGTACACACCGGAATACCGAGCAGGTCACATGGCCGGGTTGTACGGCCTGCGGGTGGCCGATCAGGTGCGAATCGATCTCGGCAACGATCAGGTTGGCGCGTTGTATACGGCACTGGGTGAGTTCATCCATGGTGGTGGTCGTCGATTGGAGATCACCGCCGATCCGGTCGCCACGCTCGAGGGATTGTTGAAGGCGGCCGACCTGCCCCCGGAATTGGCCGAGGCCGCCCTCGACGAGTCGCACGACGCCTACATCCGCAGCGAAACCGATTTGGCGTTCGAGCGCACAGGAAAAGACGTCGGCACACCGATCATCACGTTTCACCCAGGGCAATCCGACGAGGCCAGTTTCTTCGGTCCGGTCATCTCCAAGATCCCGCGTGGCGACGCTGCATTGAAGCTGTGGGATGCAATCGAGATCGTCGCGACCACCAGTGGCATGGCCGAGTTGAAGCGCTCGAACCGCTCAAAGCCGGTCTTTGACTGACCCGTTCTGCAGAGAGTTGACCGTCGATAGGGTGAGCAACATGTTCGTGCTGGCCTTGGAGGTCGATCTGCACATCGGCCACGCCCAGTCGCTGAAAGACAAGCGCGGCGTGATTCGTTCGATCGTCGATGGTGCCCGCCACCGCTTCAATGTCGCGGCCGCCGAAGTCGGCAGTCAGAACCTTTGGCAACGTGCCCAACTCGGCTTCGCAGCCGTCAGCAACACCCAGCAACACACCACCGAAGTGATCGATCAGGTCAGCCGATTCGTCTGGTCGTTTCCCGAGATCGAAGTACTTGACGAGGAGAGGACGTGGTTGTCGTGACGAGCTCGCAATGGAGGACTCATGAGTAGGCCACGCCGAACCACGGCACCCACCCAGCACCGATATCCGCGTACCGCACGGCTCAACCAGTCGCTGCGCGAAGTGATCGCCGAGGCATTGACGCGCATCGACGACGAACGTCTCGACATGGTCACGATCACCTCGATCGATGTCGACTCCGAGATGAACAGAGCGATCGTCTACTTCGATTCGCTGCTGGGCGAAGAGGGTGACGCCGACATCCTTGCCGCCCTCGCCAGCCATCGCGTTCGCTTGCAATCTTCGGTCGGTCGCGAGATCAGGGCCAAGAAGACACCGATCCTGTCGTTCAGGCCCGACGAAACGATTCGCGCTGCCGAGCGCATCGAGAAGATACTGCACGACAAAGCAACGATGCCCGAGCGGCCGCCGGAACCCGTTGATGGCGAGGCGTAAACCACCGACGACGCACGGGTTGGCCGTGGTCGACAAGCCGGCAGGGGTCACGAGTCACGATGTCGTCGGCATGTTGCGCAAGCGGTTCGACGAACGGCAGGTGGGTCACGCGGGAACGCTCGACCCCGATGCGACCGGCGTGCTGTTGGTCGGTGTCGGCAAGGTGACGCGGTTGCTGCGATTCCTGACTGCACTTGGCAAGACCTACACCGCCGACGTGGTGCTGGGCAGCTCGACATCCACGCTCGACTCCAGCGGTGAAATCACCGGTACGTTCGACATGTCGGGGGTTACAGCCGACATGGCCAGAATCGCTGCGGCAGAACAGCTCACCGGTTCGATCATGCAGATCCCGCCGATGGTCAGCGCGCTGCACGTCGATGGCAAGCGGCTCCACGAGCTGGCTCGCGAAGGCATCGAGGTCGAGCGTCAGCCGCGGCCGGTCACGGTCTACTCGTTCGACGTTGCCGGCAGCGATGATCCGTCCGTGCTCCGGATCGAAGTGCGCTGCTCGTCGGGCACGTACATCCGCACGCTGGCCGACGATCTCGGACGGCTGCTCGGTGGTGGCGCGCATCTGCGCAACCTGCGGCGGACGGCGGTCGGAAGCTTCACCGACAATGAGGCTTCGCCACCCGATCAAAGCACGTTGATCGCGCCGGTCGACGCACTGCGTGACTATCCCAGTGTGTCGGTCGACGAGCCCACCGCCGACATGGTCCGTCATGGTCGCGTCCTCGACCGATTTCCCGGAGACGGGCCGTGGGCCGTCGTCGACCATGAGGGATCGTTGCTTGCCGTGTACGAGTTGTTCGGCGAATCCTCAAAGCCTGCGGTCGTGATCGCATGAGCGACTTCGTAGCGAGACAGCCGCGGGGATAGCGTCCAAGGTCGTGCAACTCGTCACCAACCTCGACTCGCCCCCGTGGCAGGGGGAGCGCACGGTGCTCAGCATCGGCGCGTACGACGGCGTGCACCGCGGGCATCGGGCGATCATCGAGGCTGTGCGAGAGCTGGCGTCGGCATCCGGTGCCAAGTCCGCTGTGATGACCTTCGATCGCCATCCGGCGTCGATCGTGCGTCCCGAATCTGCACCGAAATTGCTGACGGATCTCGATCAAAAGCTGGAACTTCTGGCCGCGACGGGGCTCGACGCGACAATCGTCATCCGCTTCGACGAGGCGCAGTCAAAGGAGGACCCGGCACACTTCGTTCGGCGCGCCCTCATCGACACCCTCAACACCTCGATCGTCGTCGTCGGCGAGGATTTCCACTTCGGTCGCGGCCGCGAGGGCAACGTCGACATGCTGCGCAAACTGGGCGTCGAGGGACATTTCGAAGTGCATCCGTTGGAGCTGGTGCCGCGCACCGACGGGGTCGACGAGTCCATCAGCTCGACTGCTATCCGTCGTGCCCTCGCCGGCGGGCAGGTTGAGCTCGCGGCCGAGCTGCTGGGCCGGCCATTCGAAGCTCGTGGTGTTGTGGTGATCGGCGATCAGCGCGGGCGGTTGCTCGGTTTCCCCACGGCAAATGTCGAGGTGCCCAACGCGGTGTGCGTGCCCGCCGACGGCGTGTACGCAGGGTTCTACGAACGGCCCAACGGCGACATACATCTCTGCGCGCTCAACCTCGGCCGCCGCCCGACCTTCTACGAGCACGCCGACCACTCGCTGCTCGAGGCCCATCTGCTCGACTTCGACGGCGACATCTACGGCGAACGCGCCGAGGTGCGCTTCACTCACTTCCTGCGAAGCGAGCGCAAATTCAACGGCATCGACGCGTTGATCACCCAGTTGAAACACGACGTCGAACATGCCCGCCAAGTGCTCGGCGCTGGCTAGATCGGCAGCAAGGGTGAGACAGGGGGACACAACGGTTGGTGCTTGACGATCGAGGGTGCGTGTCAGGTACGCGCTACGAGGATGCCCTCGCCGCCAGCTGCGCTCAGGCCGTCGGTGCGCCCGCTCAGATAGCGGTCCGCGAGGTCGGCGGTCGAGACGGTCCGGGCGTTGACGAAGCCTGCGTCGCGGGCGAACGCCATCATCTCCTCCGGCGCATAGAAACTGAGCCACGGCGTCCCGGACGCCTGTGCACCCCGCGCCGCTCCTTCAAGGCCGGGTCGGTCGGCCTCATCGAGGAGTTCGAAGGGGAGCATAAATGTCATGAACACGATCGAGCCCGACGCCAGACCTGCGAGCCGGCGCAACGTCGCCGCGGTTGCCGCCTTGGTGATGTACATCGATACTCCGCTCGATGAGACGAGTGCCCTGGCCTGCGTGTCGAGGCCTTCGTCGAGCAGTGCCCGCCACCAGTCCTCATCGGCCTCAAAGTCGACGGGGATCAGCCGCAGCGAGTCGGCCACGCCGTAGCCGAGAGCTTCCAACCGTTGGCGCTTCCATGCCTGAGGACCGGGCTGGTCGATCTCAAACACCACCACCTGAGTCGCGAGGTCCGGGTGTCGCTGCACGAATGTGTCTAGGCCGGCACCCAGGAGGATGTACTGGTTGATGCCCTCCTCGACGAGCAGATCCTCGACGAACCGAGTACGAGCAACGATCGCCGCCCGATAGGCCCGCGTGCCTATCGGGTGCATGTCGGGCCGGTCGCGCCAGCCTTCGCCGGGCGATGCCAATGCGAGGCCGATCTCGTCCTCGATGAGGTGCGGCGGTTCGTCGATCTGGACGTGCATGGCGCGCCACAGCGCGGTGCGCACGGCGCTGCTGTCTGGCGCGACGTTCATGGGGCCCTCCGCGGGCGATGCGCTGAGCGGTGTGACAGTCGACCTGCCGAACAGCCTCATCGCCGACCAACCTTTCGAGTCCAGCCGTAAGAGACAAATAGTGCCCGTTGTGGAGCGCGCTGGCAACCGAAAACCGCCGTCGATCGTGTCGTCGGTGGCGCCCTACTTGGAGGGCCAGATCACCTTTTTGTTGTCGTCGTAGATGCTCTTCACCAGTGTCGTGTTGAGGATCGTCGTGATGTCGGGTACCTGGCCATCGAAGAGGCCGATGTCGGTGTAGGTGTTGACCTCGTTCTGCAACAACTGAGGGTCGGGTACGCCGATCGGGAGGTCGCTGGCGGTCGAACCGCTGACCAGCTTCGACTCGACGTTCCAGCGAGCAATCTCGCTGTCGGCCGACAAGTGTGAAGCGTTTCCGTTGGCGTTGATCATGTCGACGGCGATGGTGGCGGCAGCCTCCGGGTCGGCCATTGCGTCGGCCAGACCCTTCATCGCGGCGCGCATGAAGTCCTCGGTAGCAGTTGGGAAATCGCCGAGGAACGTCGCGTTGGTGTACAGCACTCCGAAGCTTCCGGGGATGTCGTAGTCGGCAGGGTCGTACAACTTGAACGGGATGCCGGCGGCTTTCAACTGCAGCGGCTCGCTGCTCTTGAAGCCGGGGAACCCGATGATCTCGGGGATCGCGATGTGGATCTTCGGGTCGAAGCCGTCGAGAAGTGCAGTTTGATAGTCGACGCCTTCGGTGAGCCCGGCCTTCTTCAACATCGCCGCGACCGACGGCGTGATGGCTCCCTTGACACCGATTGTCTTGCCCATGAGATCGCTGAGTTGGGTGCTCTGCCCATCCTTGACGATGAGCGCGTCGATGCCCGTGCGGCCTTCGACGGCGAGGGCCACGAACCCGGCGTCGTTGCGGCCGGCATAGTCGACAACCTCGCTGAATGAACCTCCGGAAGCGAACTGTGCTTCGTTGGCGGCGATCAATGGATAGTTGTCGGTCGAGAAGCTCGGCTTGACGTTGACGTCGAGGCACAGAGCAGCGAAGTAACCCTTTTGCTTGGCGACCAGAACGTCGACGATGGAAGCCGACGCAGAGAAATCGAAGCCTGAGAGATAGTTGATCGTGCCTGCAGCCTTGTTGGCCTCGCAGCGGTCGGCTGGGAATGGCGCGTCGGCGGCGACCGGCGAGATCGGAGTGATGGTGTCGGGCGGTGCCGCTGTCGTTTCGACAACGGCGGGCACGGTGGTGACTCCCGTCGCCGAGTTACCGCCGGGGGCTGTCGTCGACGTCGGGCTTGGCTTGTCGCTGCCGCAGGCGGCAACAAGTATCAGCGGGACGAGGAAGAAGAATGCGCGACGCGGCGACATGGGCGTGTCCTTTGTGGAGAGGGGTCGAGTTGTTGCCAGTGCACAACGGGCAACTGTCGCGTTGCGAGAAACTCGCGGAGCGCCCCTAACGGTCATGCGTGAGCCGAGCGTATCGCAGCGTGATTCACAGGGAAGTGGTCCGGATCGCGTCGAACAGGGCTAACACATTGTCTGCGCCGACCCCGACTCTGTGGCCGGTGCGCGAGATGAAGCCCAATTGGATACCCGCAGCCGGCTCGCTGGCCGCAAAGAACTGCTCGTGTCCGTCGTGGTCGACCAAGACCTCGGTCAACAACGGCGTGCCCGCATCGGCGAGGCAGGCACGAGCGAAGCCGGCGTTCAGAACCTCGATGGCCACATGTTGCACGCCGGATCCGTGGCGCTCGAGATAGTCGGCCACGCTGGGCGAGGCCTGCGGACCAACCAGCACCAAGGTCACGCCACCGGCCGACAGCGTGCAGATCCCCGGCGTTGCTGCACCGGCCATGGCAACCTCGCGGAACCCGAAGCGGGACTGCAGCGTTGTGGTTGCCAGGTCGAGATCGTCGACGGCGATGACGATGTGATCGACGCGCGTCGCGACCGTGTCGAGACCTGAGCGCACCTCGCCGGTCGTTGCCGGCTTCTCTGGCGCGGCGTCGGGCCTGCGGCCGGCGACCTCGATGCGATGGGTCTCGGTGAGCAACACCCGAAACAACTGCTCGGCGAAATCGGGATCGATTCCGGCCTCGATCGCCTGCTGCCTGCGGGTCACCACGACATCGCGCACCCGAGCCGGCTGGATGACCGGTGTATCGGAGCCCGCCTTCACCGCGGCAACTTCACGGCACACTGCAAGACGCTCGGCGACGATCGCGATCAGCGCGTCATCGAGTTGATCGATGCGGGAACGGAGATCATCGAGATCGGCCATCGTGTGCACCGTACCCGGTCAACTGCGTTGGGGGCGCTGTGACACGTGCCAACCCATCACCGCTCGCTGCAGAGCGGTGAGCAGCACCAAGCTGATCGTTCCGAGTATTGCCATCGAGAAGATCGCCGCCCACAGGCGATCACCTTGATTGCCTGCGAATGCCCTGCTGCCAATCTCGCCGAGCCCCCCGGTGCCTTTCTCGGCAAGATAGGCGACGACCAATGCGAGGCCGGTGTTGTACTTGGCCGCGGTGAAAAGCGACGGAAGTGCCGATGGCAGACGCAGGTGCCAGAGCACCTCCCATCGTGAAGCATCGACCGAGGCGAGCAGCTCTCGGCTGGAGGCGTCGGCGCCGCGCATACCGTCGGCCGCGGCGAACGCGAACGCTGGCAACGAGACAAGAGCGACGATGAAGACCACCGGCTTCTCAGAGAACGAGCCCAACCCAATTTTGAGCGAAGCGATGTACGCCGCGAAGGGCGTCACGGCAATCAGCGTCAGCACCGGTTGTGTTGCGTGCTCGAGGAAGCTCGACGCGGCCATCGCCGCCCCGACGAACAAGGCGACGAGTATCGCGATAGCGAACCCCGACGAGGCGTGCTTCATCGTCAGCAATGAAGCTCTGAAGTAATCGTGGGGGAACTCGCCGAGGTACCGCAAGATTCGGCTGGGCGCGGCGAGAACATACGGCCGGATGTCGAAGATGCGCACCGCCGTTTCCCAGATGCTGAAGAACACAGCCAGTCCGACGATCGGAGCGATGAACCGTGTGCGATTCACCGGTGTGCTCCTTCCAGCAGCGCGTGCCGTACCTGTCTGCACAGCTCGAAGAACCGCGGATCATCCTCGACGTCGGTGGCCCTCGGCCGGGGAAGATCGACGGTGATGTCGGCGACGATTCGTGCCGGTCGCGGCGAGGAGACGAGCACTCGATCGCTGAGAGCTACCGCTTCGCTGATCGAATGGGTGATGAAGATCGTCGTGACGCCGCGACCTTCGACAAGTTGATTCAAGAGAACCCGCATCTCCGAGCGAGTGATCTCATCGAGAGCGGCCAGCGGTTCGTCCATCGCCAGCAGGGGAGCGCCGAGCGCCAGGGCCCGCACGAGGGCGACACGCTGCTGCATGCCTCCGGAGAGTTCGTGAGGATGGGCGTCGAGAAACGATCCGAGACCGACGCGCTCCAACAACTCGATCGGGTCGCTGGTGGTCGATCCGTTGGCGCGGCGATTGACGTCGAGCAGCAAACGAGCGTTGGCTCGCACGGTCCTCCATGGGAGGAGACCGGGGTGCTGCGGCACGATTGCGACCTGCTTGCGGCGCCGCGCCTCGATTGCTGGCTCGCCGTACACCGCGGCGCTGCCAGAGGACGCCGGCTCCAGACCGGCGACCACACGCAAAAGGGTGGACTTTCCGCATCCAGACGGCCCGATGACGCTGACGAACGAACCTTCTTCGACCTCGAGATCGATCCCGGCGATTGTTTCGAGGTTTCCGAAGGATTTGCGCAATCCTCGCAGCGAGACGGCACTCGTCATGGTCGATGGAGCCCCGACATTGGCGAGAGTGTACGGGTACGAGGAACGGCATTCCGGCCGCAAACGTCGGCAATTGCACGGCCT
>JAENVT010000031.1 GCA_016650435.1 Ilumatobacteraceae bacterium | reverse complement strand
TTGGCATGCACTTGCACGACATCGTCGTAGAGCTCGTCGAGCACATGCAGCTGATCAAGCCCGCGGTTGAGCAGATAGTTCTGCATGTCGAAGAACAGACGGAAGTTGTCGGCATCCACCCGCTCGCGAAGCTCGCGGAACTCGTCGGGATCGAGAACGTTCTCGCTGCTGACGGTGACGCCGAGGTCCGCAGCGACGCGGCAGGCGAAGCGCAGCGCGTCGGCCAGGTTCTCGCGCTCCTCGGCAGTTCGCACGAAACCACCCTCGAATGCCGGCAGCTGCACGAGATCCAGTCCGAGGTCGTGGGCGGCGCGCACACCGGCAGAGATAGCCAGACGCGCGAGGCGGCCGTCGGCGCTGTCGGGGCGCACGTTCATTCCGTGCCGGCACAAGGCGTTGACAGCGACGGAAACGAGCTCGACGCCCGCGTCGGTTGCCGCCTGTCGCCATGCGTCCTGAGTGCTCTGGCGAGTCAGCGGGAAGCCGCGCGACGCATCGCCGACATCGAGCTGCACCCCGTCGAGCCCGGAATGGGCGGCGACGTGACAACCCCAAGGACCGTCGATCGGCAGCGACCATTGTGCTACGCCCAATTTGATGTTGGTCACCACAACGTGTGGCCTCCTTCGATCGCGATGTTCTGGCCGATCATGTATGCCGATACATCGGAGGCGAGGAACACGATCACCCCTTGCAGATCGGTGACCTCGGCGAGTCGTCTGGTGGGGATCTGCTCGAGCCAGATGTCCTTCAGCGGTGCGAGGGCTTCGGACTCGATCAGCGGGGTGCGAACGATGCCGGGCGAGATCGCGTTGACCCGGATTCCGTACTCGGCCCATTCCGTCGCCAGGCTGCGAGTCAGGTGGGCCACGGCTGCCTTCGACACGTTGTAGGCCGCCTGTTTCTGCGGATGGGGAACGAGCAGGCTGGCCATCGAAGCGGTGTTGATGATGCAGCCCGATCCCTGCGGGATCATGACCTTGGCCTCGGCCTGACAGCACACGAACACGGCGCGGGTGTTGACGTTGAACGTCTGATCCCAGACCTCGAGCGTGGTGTCTTCTGCTGCGCTGTTGAAGTTGATGCCGGCATTGTTCACAGCGATGTCGAGCCGGCCGAGACGGCTGACAACAGTGGTCACCATTGCATCCACCGCGTCCGGATCCGTGACGTCGGTGGTCAATGCCGTCGATGTGATGCCCTTCGCCGTCAACTCAGCGGCAACCGCGGCGGCCTTGTCGCCGTCGAGATCGGCGATGGCAACTACAGCGCCGGCTTCGCCAAGCGCGTGGGCGAATGCCCTGCCGATTCCCTGACCAGCACCGGTGACGAGCGCGACCCTGCCGTCGAGGCGAAAGCGGTCGAGTATTGGCGGGTTGGTCAGCACCGGATCGGGCGGTGCAGCATCGTTGGGTTGTGGCGAGGTCATGTAGTTCCTAATCGCTCGTCGTTCGGACGTGGTGTGTTGATCGGGCGTTGGATGTCGACGACCGGTGGACGAGGGTCGGCAACAGCACGTGTTTGGCGGCAAGCGTTCGGCCGTCGAATCGCTCGCGCAGCAAAGTCGCGGCCAGCTGCCCCATCTGTTCGCGAGGTTGATCGATGCTGCTGAGCCCGATGCGAAGTTGAGTGGCCAGCGAGGTGTTGTCGTACCCGATCACTGAGACGTCGTCGGGCACCGACAGCCCGAGGCCGGCCAGTCGCTCGAGGGCGCCGATTGCCACCACGTCGTTGGCCGCGAAGATCGCGGTGGGTGCGCGGACAGCGAGCAGTTCGTCGATGCCGGCAGCGGCATGCGCCGCGGTGAAGTCGCCGCCTGCGACGCGGATCAGATCCTGCAGGCCCAATCTGCGCATCGCGTCGGTGTAGCCGCGCCGCCGAAGGGCCGCGCCCGGCCCGCTGCCACCGTCGAGGTGGGCAATGTCTCGGTGACCAAGGTCGAACAGATGCTGCACGGCAATTGCCGCGCCGCGGCGATCGTCGTTGACGATCACATCGACGTGCTCGGATCGCAGCGCCCTCCCGATGACGACAGTCGGTACCTCTAGAGCGAACCGTTCGATGCTGTGTTCGTCGAGCTGCGGACCGATCAGCACAACGCCTTCCATTCCATAGCTGCGAAAGGTCTCGAGCATCAATCGTTCGGCGCGTGGTTGGTGCAGGCCGGTGCCCATCAGCACGTGGAAGCCCGATTCCTCGAACGGACCGCTGAGCCCGTCGACGACGTCTGCGAAGAACGGGTTGTGCAGTTCACCTAGCAATACGCCAATCGCCTTCGAGGAGCTGCTGGCCAGGTTGCGGGCTGCCGCATTCGGCACGTAGCCAAGTCGTTGGGCGACATCGAAGATCGTTCGGCGAGTCTCGTCGCCGGCGCCCGCCAGGCCGCGCAGCGTCATCGAAACGAGAGCGCGCGAGACGCCGGCTCGCGCGGCAATGTCGTCGAGGGTTGGCCGGCTCATGCCTTCTCCTTTTATGCTTTCGGTCGGCGGTCTTGTGTCTACTGAAGCGCTTCAGTAAGCTAGCCGTATTCTGAGCGCGAATCGCCTACAAGATCAAGTGGGGCTTCAACGAGAGGTGCAGCAGTGACATTGAGTCGGCTCGACCACTACAACATCGAGACGGTCCTTCCCGAAGAGACCGTCGCGTTCTACACCGAGGTGCTCGGCCTCGTCAACGCACCCGAGCGCCGCCCTGCTGTCCCTCAGCCCGGCACCTGGTTGCTCGTGGGCGACCATCCGGCCGTGCACGTCAACTTCGTCGACCGCGATCGTGCGGGCGTGACCGGTTCGATCGATCACGTTGCCTTCGAAGGATCGGGCTACGACGACATGCGCGCCAGACTCGACGAACTCGGCGTGGCGCACGAGGTGGTGGAGTCGCCGCAGTTCAACCTCAAGCAGATCTACGTCTTCGATCCCAACGGTGTTCGGATCGAGATCAACATCCGCGGCGAGTGACGTCCGCCGTCTAGTCGAGGATTGCCCGATTCGCCAGACCCTCTGGCACTCGGCCTTCGAGCACATCGATCACCGACGCGGTGGCCATTTGGATCATGACGTCGACCGATTTGGTGCTGAGGCCACCAACGTGTGGGCTGACAACGACATTGGGCATCGCCAGCAATGGGGAGTTACCCGGAGGCTCGGTTTCGAACACATCGAGCGCCGCTCCGGCGATCACACCCTCGTTCAAAGCCTGGATCAATGCTCGCTCGTCGACCACACCGCCCCGCGAGGTGTTGACCAGTACCGCGTGCGGGCGCATCAACTGCAGGGCGCTTTGATCGATGAGGTGACGCGTTGCCGGAATCAGCGGACAGTGCAAGGAGACGATGTCAGAACGAGCTAGCAACTCGGCGAGTTCCACGGCGCGAGGCGACTCGGAATTGCCCAGGGCCGGATCGGCCACGAGCAGTTCGACATCGAATCCGGCGAGCCGGCGGGCAACCAGCCGACCGATGTGCCCGTACCCGACCAGGCCGACGGTGCAGCCTGACAGCAGCAGCGGTGTGTGCGGTCCGGTGCGGTTCCACTCGCCGCGGCGCACGCCTGCATCGTTCTCCGGGATGCGCCGCAACAGCCCCAGCATCATCGCGATGGCGTGGTCGGCAACCGTCTCTTCGTTCGCACCGGGAGTCGTTGTGATCGCGACGCCGAGTTCGGTGGCAGCGGCCGCATCGATCGAGTCGATGCCGACACCGACTCGGGCGATCACCTGCAAGCCGGGGCTGTCGCGCAGAACCTCGCGGGTGAATGGATCGGTGCTGGTGATTGCGCCGGCGACGTCGACAGACAGCGCCATTAACTCTTCCACCGATCGCGCCCCTCGCTTAGCTGCGATGCGCATCTCGTATCCGGCCGCAGTCAGCGCACCGCCGTGCTGTGGATGCTCGGTGTCGTAGTCCGGAAAGGTGATGAGTATGACGGGCGCCCTCCCAGTGTCAGTCCGGGGACGGCGCATCACGACGATCAGATC
>JAENVT010000030.1 GCA_016650435.1 Ilumatobacteraceae bacterium | reverse complement strand
GCGTGCCGGGCCGCTGCAGGAGAAGGGCATCAACTACATCGACGTCGGTACCAGCGGCGGCGTGTTCGGCCTCGATCGGGGCTATTCGTTGATGGTCGGTGGACCCACAGACGCGGTCGTGGAAATGGCACCGATCTTTACCGACCTCGCACCGGGCCCTGGCGAAATCATCCGCACGCCGGTCTACAAAGGCGATCCCGTGCCGGCCGAATTGGGCTGGCTGCACTGCGGCCCGAACGGGGCCGGTCACTTCGTCAAGATGGTGCACAACGGGATCGAATACGGCATGATGGCCGCCCTTGCCGAGGGGCTCAACATCTTGCACGAAGCCAACGTCGGCGCCTCCGATCGCCCGAAGGATGCCGAGACCGCCCCACTGAATCATCCGGAGTACTACCAGTACGATTTCGATCTCGCCTCAATCACCGAACTGTGGCGACGCGGCAGCGTCATCTCGAGTTGGCTCGTCGATCTGGCGGCAGCGGCCCTCGGTGCCGATCCAGAGTTGAAGGGCTTCGAGGGATATGTCAGCGACAGCGGCGAAGGCCGTTGGACGATTCACGCGGCAATCGACGAGGGTGTGCCAGCGCCGGTGCTCAGTGCGGCGTTGTACGACCGCTTCGCTTCGCGTGGCAGGGCCACTATCGCCAACAAGATCCTGTCGGCGTTGCGAGCCCAGTTCGGTGGCCATGTGGAAGGAACGGGGCACGCAGAATGAGCGTCGGCATGCAGCCACCCGCGGATGCCTTGGTCCTGTTCGGTGCCACGGGCGACCTCGCCAAGCGCAAGTTGTTCCCCGCCCTGTACCACCTCGAGCGTCACGGCAGCCTGAAGATTCCGGTCATCGGCGTCGCCCGCAGCGACTGGACCGACGAGGCGTTCTGTCAAAACGCGCATGACGCAATCATCACCGCAATTCCAGATGCAAAGGCTTCGGTGATCGATGCATTGATGGATCGACTCGACCTCATCCAGGGCGACTACAGCGATCACAAGACGTGGGACGAACTGCGTCTCACTCTCGACAAGCACAAGAGCGAAGTAGCCGTCTTCTACATGGCGATCCCGCCGACGATGTTCCCAACCGTCGCCCAGTCCTTGGCATCAGTGGGCCTCAACAAACGCGGTCGCATCGTGGTCGAGAAGCCCTTCGGTCGCGACCTGGCAAGTGCCATCGAGTTGAACGCCACGTTGCACACGGTGTTCCCTGAAGAGCGCATCTTCCGCATCGATCACTATCTCGGGAAAGAGAGCGTCGAAGACCTGTTGGTATTCCGGTTCTCCAACACGTTGCTGGAGCCGGTGTGGAACCGCAACTACGTGCGCAGCGTGCAGATCACGATGAGCGAGACAATTGGCGTCGAGGGTCGCGGCAGCTTCTACGACAGTGTCGGCGCGATACGGGATGTCATGCAGAACCATCTGCTGCAGGTGACCGCGCTCGCCGCGATGGAACCACCGGTCGGTCCGGAGACCAGCTATCTGCAAGACGAGAAGGCCAAGGTCTTTGCCGCGATGCGCCCCATCGATCCGAAGCACCTGGTCCGCGGCCAATACGTGGGCTATCGCGACGAGCCGGGCGTGGCCGCCGATTCGACGACCGAGACGTTTGTGGCCGCACGACTGGAGATCGAATCGTGGCGATGGGCGGGCGTGCCGTGGTACGTGCGCTGCGGTAAGGCTCTCAAGGCCGCTGCCACCGAAGTGGTCGTCGAGTTTCGGGAGCCGCCGAGCCTGTTGTTCGACGAAGCCGGTGGGCCGACGCCGTCTCGCAACCTCGTTCGATTCCGCCTCGGCTCACAAGACGGCGTCACGTTCACATTGCAAGCCAAGACTCCCGGGCCGCACCTCGACAGCCAGAACGTCGACGTTGCCGTCGACTTCGCCGCCGCGCTCGGCGAACGCCGCGAGGCCTACGAGCGACTGCTCGACGATGCGATGGGGGGTTCGCCGCGCCGCTTCGCCCGCGAAGACGTCGTCGAGCTGACGTGGCGCGTCGTGCAACCTGCACTCGACACGCCTGGCGCGGTGCACCCCTACTTCCGCGGCGAGTGGGGTCCCGCCCAAGCGGATCGAATCCTCGACGGCGACAGCTGGTTCGTGCCCTCCTGATTGCTCGCGGTCGGAAGTGCGTAGGTTCGATGCAGACAGTGCGCGTCGAAAGTACGCACTTCGCGGACAGCGTCAGTACTCGATGCCCTTCTTGGCGGCGATGCCCTTGTCGTAGGCGTGCTTCACCTTGCGCATCTCGGTGACGGTGTCGGCGATCTCGACGATCTCGGCGGGACAGTCGCGCCCGGTGACGATGACGTTGACGTTCTCGGGCCGATCGCGCAGCGCCGCCACCACAGCCTCGGTGTCGATCCATCCCCATGTGCACAGGTACGTCAGCTCATCGAGGATCACGAGGCGGTACTTGCCCGAGGCGATCGCATCGGAAGCGACCTGCCACGCCTTTTGGGCGACCTCTTTGTCGTGGTCGAGGTTGGTCGAATCCCAAGTGAAACCCTCGCCCAGCGATTGCCACTCGACCCCAAGTTGCCGCCCGATCTTCTCTTCGCCGACCTTCCATTCTCCGCTCTTCACGAACTGCAGGACGACCACCGGCCAACCCATAGCAACGGACCGCAACATCACACCGAATGCGGCGCTGCTCTTGCCTTTTCCATCGCCGGTGTTGACGAGCAACAGCGAGCCAACGCGAGCGAGCCCATCGGGGCGAGGATCTTCGGTCAGCGGCGTCTCGGTCATCGCGCTACACCTTGACCCATTCGTGGATGCGGCGAATGCCTTCCTCCATGTCGACGTCGGCCATCGCGAAGCTGAAGCGGGCGTAGCCAGGAGTTCCGAATGCCTCGCCGGGCACGAACGCAACTTTGGCTTCGCTGAGGATGTTGTCGGCCAGCTCGAGTGTGGTGTTGCTGACCGTTCCGTTTGGTCCGAGCGGACGCCCGAGCAGCCCGGTGAAGTTGGGATAGCAGTAGAACGCGCCTTGCGGAACGATCGCGGTGACGTCGGGGATGTCGTTCAGCATCCCGTGCATCGTGACGGCGCGGCGCGAGAACGCGTCGCGCATCATCGCGACGGCCGACAAGTCGCCGCTGACCGCAACGAGCGCGGCGACCTGGGCGACGTTGTCGACGTTGGACGTACTGTGCGATTGGAAGTTGATCGCCGCCTGCATCACATCACTCGGCCCGATCATCCAGCCGACGCGCCACCCGGTCATCGCATACGTCTTGGCCACGCCGTTGACGATGACGCACTGGTTGGCCAGGTCGGGCACGACCGCCGGCATGCTGACGAACTTGTTGTCGCCGTAGACGAGGTGCTCGTATATCTCGTCGGTCAAGACCCAGACTCCCTTGGCCACCGCCCATCGACCAATTGCTTCGACCTCCGCGGGCGAGTAGACCGCCCCGCTGGGGTTGTCGGGGCTGACGAACAGCAGGACCTTCGTGCGCGCGGTGAGGGCTGCATCGAGTTGTTCGACCGTGACCTTGAAACCAGTCGTCTCGTCGGTCTGCAGGATCACCGGCACCCCGCCGGCGAGGGTGATCGATTCGGGGTACGTGGTCCAGTACGGAGCCGGACAGATCACCTCGTCGCCCGGGTCGCAGAGCGCGGCGAACGCGGTGAACACCGCGTGCTTGCCGCCGTTGGTCACCAGTACCTGGCTGGCTTGGCATTCGAAGCCGGAGTCGCGCAGCGTCTTCGCGGCGATGGCCTCGCGTAGTTCGGGCAAGCCGGGGGTCGGCGTGTACTTGTGATACCTGACGTCGTGACAGGCGCGGGCCGCGGCCTCGACGATGTTCTCGGGCGTCGGGAAGTCAGGCTCGCCCGCTCCGAAGCCAATCACGTTCTCGCCCGTGGCCTTCAGGGCCTTGGCTTTGGCATCGACGGCGAGCGTGGCCGATTCGGCGATGGCGGCGAGACGTGCGGACGTGCGGTTCACTGATGAGCCCTTCGGTGGAGTTGCGATCGTGAGCCTAGTTGCCGCCCACTTGCCGGCCCCGGCGACATTTTCGTCAAACTCCGTTGGCCCGCACGCGTGAGCGGGCGAGACTGAACCGGTGACGACGGCTCCGATGATGTTGGACATCCCCCGCTCGATGCTGCCGAGCGACGGGCGATTCGGCTGCGGGCCCTCGAAGGTCAGGCCCGAGCAGGCGTTGTCGCTGGCGAGGGCCAACAGCAACCTCCTCGGTAGCTCGCACCGGCAAGCCCCGGTGAAGAATCTCGTCGGATCCGTTCGTTCCGGGCTCGTCGAACTGTTCTCACTTCCGGATGGCTGGGAGATCGTGCTGGGTAACGGCGGGTCCACTGTGTTCTGGGACGTTGCTACCTT
>JAENVT010000029.1 GCA_016650435.1 Ilumatobacteraceae bacterium | reverse complement strand
GCTTAAAAGTGCTGTGAGTCAACTGCGTCTGAATCCCCTCACCGGGCGGTGGGTAACGATCGTGGCCGAGCGTGCTGAGCGCCCGACCGATTTCGCACCCCGCGTCGTCCAGGTCGAATCTGATCCTGATCGGCCATGCCCTTTTTGTCCTGGCAACGAAGAGGTCACACTTCCGGCGCTCGAAACTGTCGATAAGGGTGGCACCTGGCGCATGCGGGTGATTCCAAATCTGTATCCGGCGTTCGACGGCGACCAACCGTTCGCGGTGCATCATCGTGGGCCCGTTCATGTCGAGGCCGAGGCCAGCGGAACCCACGAGGTGTTCGTGTTGACCCGAGATCACAACGCCGGCATTCACGCCATCTCCGATGCCGACGCAGCCGAGATGATGTTGGTGCTGAAGCGTCGATTCCTCGAGCACGCGGCGACATCGAACGTTCGCTACACGCAGGCGATCATCAACCACGGTCGCGAGGCCGGTGCATCGATCGCCCACCCGCACGGCCAGCTTTTGGGCCTGCCGTTCGTACCGGGCGAACTGCTCGAAGAGCAGCGTGCGTTCAGTCGTTTCGAAGGTGGGTGCATCCTGTGCGCGACCATCGAGGCCGAGCTCGGCGAGGGCGAGCGGGTGCTGTTCTCCAACGACGACGTCGTCTGCGTCAGCCCGTACTGGAGCGGCTCGCCGTACGAGCTGCTGATCATTCCGCGCAACCATGAACTGCACCTCACCGATGCAAGTGATGCTTCATTGGGATCCGTCGGAAGGTCGATCCGCGACGCGATCGAGATCCTGCGCGACACCCACGGCGACATCTCGTACAACATCGGTTTTCACACAGCGCCACATCACTACAACGGTGCCTTCCACTGGCACGTCCACCTGTGGCCGAAGCTCGTGACCACAGCGGGGTTCGAGCGCGGCACCGGCGTGATGCTCAACATCGTGTCGCCCGAAGCGGCAACCGTGCAGCTGCGGCGCCAATCCGTCAAGGCCTGACCCCTCTCAATCGTGTCCCGGCTCTGTGTAGCCATCGACATCTCGGCAACCCCCGCGCAGGTGTGGCAGGTCGTCGAGCCGATCGAAGATCACGTCTCGTGGATGCACGATGCGGTCGCGATCCACTTCCAAACCGATCGCCATCGTGGCGTCGGCACCGCTTTCCTCTGTGACACGAAGGTCGGTCCGTTCAAGCTCGTCGATCGCATGGAGATCACCGAGTGGACCCCCAACGCGGCGATAGGCGTTCGGCATGTCGGTCTTGTGACCGGCACCGGCCGGTTCATGCTGACGCCGATCGATCTCGGCCGCCGAACACGTTTCGGCTGGGACGAATCGTTGGTGTTCCCGTGGTGGTTGGGTGGTCCGGCCGGCGCGGTGGTCGGCGGGCGATTGGTGCTGCGCCGGATCTGGAAGCGCAACCTGCGCACGTTGAAGCACCTCGTCGAGCACCGCTTCACCCCCTAACCCCATCCGAGTGTTTCGCCGGGTCAGGCTAGGGCGCGGACTGCGGCGGTGACGCCGGCACCGATCACGATCACCAGAATGAGAGGAGCCTTGCGCCACGCCGCAACAACGGCGGCGCCGACGCCGGCTACCCGAGCATCGATCTGCAGGTGCTGACCGATGCTGAACGTGTCCTTGAAGATGAGCGCAGCGATCAACGCCGCCGGGATCAAGCCGAGACATCGCTCGAGCACGGGCGGCAACGGACGGTCGCCGATGACAACCAACCCGAGGACCTTGAAGAAGTAGGCACCCGCAGCGAGCAGGAACACGAGGGTCCAGGTCATCGGCGTACACCAACCAACACGGCCAGCGCGGCGCACAGGATCGGAATGCCCACGGGCACGAATGGGATCAGCGATACACAGATCGCCGCGCCCAATGCGGCTGCAAGTCGGCCCCGCCGATCGCGCACCAGCGGCCACACCATCGCGACGTATGCCGCTGGAAAGGCGGCATCGAGCCCGAACGTCTGTGGATCGATGGCTGTGCCTGCCAACGCACCGAGCAAGGTGCCGAGGTTCCAGAACACGTACAAGCTCAAACCCGTGATCCAAAACGCCAGACGCTGAGCGACAGGATCGGTCTGTGCCACAGACATCGCCGTCGACTCGTCGATCGTCAACTGCGCAGCGAGCAATCGGCGGCCGAGCGATCCGTCGAGGCGCCGGGCCATCGCCAGTCCGTAGACGCCGTTGCGCGCCGCGAGCAACAGAGCCCCTCCCAAGGCCGAGGCGGTAGAGCCTCCTGCGCCGATCACACTGACCGCCGAGAACTGGCTCGCGCCGGTGAAGACCAGCAGCGAAATCACGCAGGCCTGAGCGACCGATGCACCGGCGGTGACGGCGCCAACACCGAACGACGCGCCGAAAACTCCGACGGCCAGGCTGAGTGTGATGCAGGCGGTGATGACTGGGCGCATGCGCGGATCGCGCAAGGCTTCGATCACGGGCGTTCCGCCCCGAGCCACACGACTCCGAGTGGCGGCAGGTCGAACTCAGCAGATGCCGGCTGACCCTGCCACGTGTACTGGGTGGTGGCCGACACGGTTGAGACGCCACCGCGATATCCCGATCCACCGAACTGACCGCTGTCTGAGTCGACCAGCACGCGCCACTCGCCCGCCCAGGGCAGCCCGACTCGGTGCCCCGGCCGAGGTACCGGCGTGAAGTTGGCCACGCAGGCGACAGCCTGTGCACCGGCGTGGCCCCAGCGCAAGAAGGCATAGACAGAGTGCAAGGCGTCGTCGGCGTCGAGCCATTGGAACCCTGTCGGCTCGTGATCGCGCTC
>JAENVT010000028.1 GCA_016650435.1 Ilumatobacteraceae bacterium | reverse complement strand
TCGGCCGAGACCTTCTTCAGGCGGATGCGGCTGAGGGTGCGCTCGTCGAGCTGATTGAACGACACGCTCTTCTTGCTGACGGCATGGAACATCTTGATGGGGATGGCTACGAGCCCGAAACTAATCGTCCCGCTCCACACTGGCCTGGGCATAGGTCTAAGTCTGCCCTGAAAATCGTCGATTGACCAGGTCGGAGCTATCCGGCCAATACAGCACGCGCTACCAGGTCGGTTCCGAAGGCGGTAAGTATTGCCAGATACAGCAGTCCGGTGGCTGCCATCACGGCCGAGTAGTAACGCTCGCGGAGCGCCGCCTTGGTGACGAACACAAGGACGATGGTCGTCACAGCGCACGCTGCCCAGAACCAGCCGAGCGTTCCGTTCCACCCGTCGTCGACCGCGCCGGTCCACACCGACACCATGCCCGTCGGCAACAAGAGCCCCGCAACTTCGATCGGCCACACCCAACCGAGCGCCTGGACCAGCTCGTTGAGGTGTCGCCTCGGAAGACCGGGTTGGACCAGATACCAGTGACCCAGCAACATCGCGTCGGTGACCGAACCGAGGAACGCGGCTCCAGCAAACGTGCGCAGCAGCGACACGGCGACGTTGCCACCGGCGTCGATCGACGCGGCAACCAAACCGGCGATGCCAGCGATCGGCGCGATGAGGTCGAGAACCGGCGGGAACTCGCGCCCCTCACCTCGCTGCTTGGCTGGGCGCTCGATCCCCGTCATCTCGGCCACCCGTTGCGATCGGCGATCGTGCTCCTCGGTCTGCCCCGACACACCGCCGTGCCGGCGAACAATCGACACGACAAGGGCACACAACCCACCACCCGCCACGGCGGCCGCGCTGATCTCGCGGACCCACACCGCTCCAAAACGAACCCCCAGCACAACGGCAGCGGCGGCCATCGACAGATAGATGCCGCGCAGCAGCCATCCGTAGCCAATACCAACCTCGCGTCGGCGGGTTGTGAACCACAGAAACGCCAGACCACCAACCGCCCACTGCAGCAAAACAGTCGCAGCATCGAAGCGGATCACGCCGCGCAGGCTAACGATTCGCGCCGGTCTTGAAAGAGGTCACTCAGACGGGTGACAAATCGCAAGAAATTCTTTCCAGTTGCAAAACCTTTTGATTACCGCATCGTGTCAACTCTGTACAATTGAACCCAGTGGACGGTCTCGCGAGAGCACGTTCACGATTGAAGTCTCTCCGGTAGGCGTAGGTTCCCAAACTTCGTCGATTCGCACCCGTCCCGCAAATCGACGGAGCCCAGCGCCCGCCGCGTGATACCAGCGCCGCCGGAGAGCTCCAATAACGAACCCCCACGGCCACCGTCCCGGCCATGGGGGTTCGTCGTATTCCGGGCCCGCGTTGTATCCATGCCCTACATTCAAGTGATGCGACACCGCCGGGCAACGTTGGCCCTGCTTCTCTTGCTGACTGGGTGCTTCACAGGCCCCCGCCCGAGCTACACCGCAGAGCCGTTTCCGCCAGGGTCATCGAGTGGTGACGCAGCGACCGACGACGTGCTGGCCCAACTCGACGCGCTCAACGACGGTCCGTACACGGTCGACTACACAGTGTTGACCAAGTTCGGCGACATCACTCGTCCGGCCAGTGTTTCGGTGGCGGCGGGCCGCCGATCGGTGACCGTCGGCAACGTTCGGTTCATCACCTCCAATGGGGCGCCGCAAACCTGCATCCTCGACAAGACCGATCCGTGCTCGTCGATCATTGAATCCGCTCGGATCAGCGACACCCAGATCACGCCAGATTTCTACGCAGCGGATTCCGCCAAACGGTTGCGCCGCAGCGCCGTCGCTCGCATCGGTTCGACGATCGCGCACACAGAGCAGATCGCCGGCCAATCAGCGACGTGCGTCGATGTACCGGTAAGTGGCGGAGTGTCTGTGTTCTGTGCGTTGACCAATGGGCCGCTGGCCCGTCTCGACGACGGCGCGGTGAAAATCGAGCTCACGCAGTACACGCCGGCGCTCGACGAGTCGCTGTTCGCGACAACAGGCGCCTAGGGACTTCAGGCGTCGACGCTGATCAACCCGTGGTTGGCGTCGTTCACTGCGAGTGGACCGACATCGGTGGCCACGACGATGTCTTCGAGACGCATGCCCCAACGCCCGGGCAGGTAGATGCCGGGCTCGACACTGAATGCGTGACCGGGCTCGAGCGGCAAGCTGTTGCCCTCGACCATGTAGGGATCCTCGTGCTCCTCCATGCCGATGCCGTGACCGGTGCGATGCATGAAGTAGTCGCCGTAGCCGGCGGCAGTGATGATGCGACGGGCAACCCGATCGACTTCCTCGCACGGCGTGCCGACAATGCCGGCCAATACCGCGGCGCGTTGCGCCTCGTGCAGCACCGCGTAGGCCTCGGCGACCTCGGCCGGCGGATCGCCCAGGAACACGCAACGGGTGATGTCACTGCAGTAGCCATCCATCGTGCCCCCGAAGTCGCAGAGCACGATCTCGCCATCTTTGATCACACGATCGCTGGCGTGATGGTGAGGCGATGCCGCATTCTCCCCAGCCGCAACAATCGCGAAGTTGACGCGTTGATGGCCCTCGGCCAGGATCCGCGCGCCCAGGTCGGCGCTGACCTCGGCCTCGGTGCGACCGGCAAGTGGAATGTGACCCGCCTGCAGATCCGTGGCGATGCGATCGACCGCAGCGCCAGCGGCGGCCAACGCGGCGATCTCCGTGGCGTCCTTGCGCATCCGCAACGCGTTCATGACCTCGATCGAGCGCACATACCGAGTCGTCGTCGACGGCCATTGCTTCAGCAAGTCGACCAGGAAACGTGCCCACATCGTGTCGCCGATTGCCGCCGTCGTCGGCCTGCCAACCAGGCCCGCGACCACGGCGATCGGATCGTCGGTTTCATTCCACGGCAGCAGCGTGAACACTTCGGGCCGATCGACAACGCGCGGTGCCTCCATCCGCGGCACGACCAACGTGACGTCACCATCCTTGGGCACCACGAGCATCGTCAATCGTTCTAACGGCATCGCCTCGTATCCCGACAGGTACGGCAGGTCGCGACCGACTGACACCAGCAGTACGTCGATGTCGGCCTGGCGCATTCGAGTGCGCGCCCGGGCGATGCGATCGACGTATGTGGCTGTCGACGAAGATGCGCTCATAGAGAGTCCATTCTTACTCAGGGTGCTGGCTCACACGAACGACAACGACACAGCGTCGCCGATAGAAACTGCGTCGGCGGCTTGGCGAGCGTGGTAGCTGCTGCGGGTCAATGGACTGGCCTCGACGTGACCGATGCCGAGCGATTGCCCGAGTTGCTTCCAGTCGGCGAACTCGGCTGGCTCGACCCAACGGGCGACCGGCAGGTGATGGGTGGTGGGGCGCAGATATTGGCCGATGGTGACGATGTCGACCCCGACACCGGCAAGATCGGCCAGGCACCCGGCGATCTCGTCGGGGGTCTCGCCCATCCCGACGATCAATCCAGACTTGGTCGTCAACTCGGCTGCCTTCGAACGCGAGAGGACCGACAGGCTGCGCGCGTATCCGGCCGACGGTCGTACCGCGCGCTGCAGCCGGGCAACTGTCTCGATGTTGTGATTCAACACGTCGGGGCGAACGTCGAACAGCAGGGCAAGCGAGTCCACATCGCCCTTCGCGTCCGAGATCAACGTCTCGATGCGCGCCTCGGGGCATCGCTCGCGAATTGCCTCGACGCAGCGCGCCACGTGGGCCATACCGCCATCGGCAAGGTCGTCGCGCGCCACCATCGTCAGTACCGCGTGGGCCAGACCCATGCGGGCGATCGCTTCGGCTACTCGACCGGGTTCGTCGGTCGATGGAGGCAGCGGCTTGCTCGTATCGACAAGACAGAAGCCGCAGGCGCGCGTGCAACTCTCGCCCAAGACCATGAAGGTGGCAGTGCCGTCGGCCCAGCAGTCACTGAGGTTGGGACAGCCGGCCTCTTCGCACACGGTGACGAGACCGAGTTCGCGCATGGTCTTCTTCAGCGATATCACCTCGGGACCGTGCACCACCTTCGGACGCAGCCAATCGGGCTTGCGCGACGAGATCGCCAGGCCGTCGGAGACACCGACCTGCGCCAAGCGGCGCACGACGGCACCTGGGCCCTGACCGCGTGAAAATGCCGAGAGATCGTCGGGCCGATGCTTCCAGGCAACGTCTTGCCGTTCCATCGAGCCGCCGCCCCACACCGTTGCGGCCTTGCGGGCGACAACGTCGGCGACCTGCTCGAGCGAAACGTCGATGCCCTCCTCGAGCAGTGACGTGACCGGCTTGTCGGGTATCCCGCACGGCACGATGTACTGACGCATGTAACGCATGTCGGGGGCGACGTTGAGTGCGAAACCATGCATCGTGCGACCATTCGCAAGACGCACGCCGATGGCGCAGATCTTGCGAGGATTGGGTCCACCGACGCCGACCCACACCCCGGGATAGGCGTCGAGACAACCGACATCGGCGACACCAAGTTCGGTGAGGCTGGCGACGATCATCCGCTGGATCGCGCCGACGTGGTCAGCTGCGCCGATGGAGTTCGACACGTTGACGATGGGGTACCCGACGAGTTGGCCAGGTCCGTGATAGGTCACGTCGCCGCCACGTTTCACCGATACCAGTTCGGCACCGACAGACTGCGGGTCGACGAGCACGTTGACGGCAAGGTCGGCGCGCGGTCCATGCGTGAACACATGCGGATGCTCCAGCAGCAGCAGATGATCCTCGACTCCGTTGGTGAACAACGCCTGTTGCACCGCGAGCGCCTCGCGGTACGGAACCCTGCCGAGCCAGCGAACCCGCAGTGTCATGTCACAACTCGGCGGACCAATCGCGGGTCTCGAGCACCTGCTTGATCTTCACGAGGAACTCGGCCGCGTAGGCGCCGTCGAATGCCCGGTGATCCCAAGCCATGGCCAGATTGCCGACGGGATGGATCCCAATGCCCTCGCCACCATCGGACGTGCGCACGACTACGGGTTTGCGGATGATCGCATCGGTCGACAGGATCGCGACCTGCGGCTGGTTGATGATCGGCATCGTCAACACACTGCCGGCAGAACCGTTGTTGGAGATCGTGAAGGTGCCTCCGCTGATCTCGTCGGGGCTCAGCTTGCGGCTGCGTGCGCGCCCGGCAAGGTCGTTGATCTCACGAGCGATCGCCCTCAAGCGCTTGGTCTCGGCAGCGCGAACCACGGGCACGAGCAATCCCTGGTAGTCGAGGTCGACGGCGATTCCGATGTCGATGAAGTTGTGCACGATCAAGTCGTCTTCGGAGACGCTGGCGTTGAGATGCGGGAACTCCTCCAGCGCCTCGACAACAGCTCGCGTGATGAATGGAAGATACGTGAGCCCGAAACCCTCTGACGCTTTCCACTCCGCCTTGACCTCGTTGCGGGTGACGTCGACGTTGGCAAAGTCGACCTCGACGACGCTGAAGGCATGCGGGCTGACGCCCTTGCTCATCAACATGTGGCTGCCGGTGAGCTTGCGGATCTTCGACAGCTTGACCGTCGAGTCACGCTCGCCCGGTGCGACTGCCGGACGGGCTGGGGCTGGTGCCGGTGTGCTGGCGGCGGCCGGTGCGGCGGGTGGGCTCGCCGCCGGTGCTGCTGCTGGCGGCGCAGGTGCGGCTGCCGCTGGCGCGGCGGCGCTTGGCTGCGGTGGCTGAGTGGCCTTGTCGATGTAGTCGAGCACGTCGTCGCGCGTGATCCGCCCGCCAGGACCCGTGCCCTTGATGAGATCGACATTGATGTTGTGCTCGGCAACGAGTCGACGAACGACCGGCGACAACAGGCGATTGTCGGAGGGCTCTGCTGCTCCCTCCGGGGTGGCAGGGGCGGCTTCCGCCGGCTGCGGCGGTGCGGGTGCTGCCGCGGCGGGTGCCGGCGCCGCAGGCTCGGGTGCGGCGGCGGGTTGCTGTGCAGCAGGTTCGGCAGGCGTCTTCGGCGGCAACGTCGGCGCAGCAGGTTCGGCTTCGACGGGCGCGGCCTCGGCAGGCGCCGCTTCGGCAGGCGCCGCTTCGGCCGGCGCCGCTTCGGCCGGCGCGGCCTCAGCGGGAGCGGACGACGCGGCCTCAGCGGGAGCGGACGACGCGCCCGCAGCCTCACCAACGACAGCGATCACGGCACCGACCGGCACCGTGTCGCCCTCTTGAACGCGGATCTCGGTGACGGTACCGGCGATGGGTGACGGCACCTCGGTGTCGACCTTGTCGGTGCTGACCTCGAAAAGCGGTTCATCGGCGGCCACGCTGTCGCCGACCTTCTTGAACCAGCGGGTAATCGTGCCCTCAGTGACGGTTTCACCAAGTTGTGGCAACGTGACATCGGCCATGGTGTGGTCTCTCTCTTCGATCGGTCAGGCGTTCAGGCTGCGGCCCGTGAGCGACAATACGGTTTCACCGAACAGCTCCGTGAGGCTGGGGTGTGGCTGGATGAATTCGGCAACCTC
>JAENVT010000027.1 GCA_016650435.1 Ilumatobacteraceae bacterium | reverse complement strand
TGCCATGACATCACCCTGCCACTTCAAACCAGACATCTACTGTCATGTTCCTCCTAGACTTTTCGGATGCGTGCGGCGCGTGTGCTCGACATGTTGCTGGTATTGCAACGCCGCGGGCGGCTGACGGCGATGCAACTCGCCGACGCACTCGAAGTGTCCGAGCGAACCGTCCTGCGCGACGTGGAGGCGCTCGGCGAAGCGGGCGTGCCGATTTTTACCGTTCGGGGTGCTGGAGGAGGCATTGAGCTGATGGATGGCTTCCAAACCCACCTCACCGGCCTGACGACCGACGAAGCCAGTTCGCTGTTCCTGGTGGGCCAACCTCTCGTCGCCCATCGACTCGGCCTCGGTGCTCCAACCCGCACGGCGATGAACAAGCTGTTGAATGCCATACCTCCCAATCTCGCCGAGGAAGCCGGACGCCTCGCCGACTGGTTCCTTCACGATCCTGATCCGTGGTCGGGGAACCGCATCCCGCACGGCGAGTTACGGCGAATCGCCCGCAGCATCCAGCACCGACGCAAGGTCGAATTGACGCTGGGTCACGACGCACCCATGACCGTTCGACCGCTTGGCCTGGTCGTGAAGGAGGGCTCGTGGAACCTGATCGCATTGGGCACGTCGAGCGTCGATGTGATCTGTATCGACGAGCTTCGGGCAACGAGGCTGACCACCCAACTTTTCTCGCCACCGGCCGACTTCGACCTTGCCGAGTTCTGGAGGCAACATGTGATCGTCGCAGGTCCCGTCACCGTCGACGACTGAGTGCAACTCGAACTGTGTCGGGCTCGGGAACGACGACCGTCGTTCGGCCCGTGCGTTCGTCACGCCCCAGAAACGCTCCGTGTGCCTCGATCGCGGCAACGGCGAGCTGAGTCGCATTGGCCGGGACGTTTGCGTCGGGGAACGCATCATGATGCTCGCTGAGGTACAGAGCTGACGCTCGGACGGCATCGTGTTGAGTGCGGTCGTCGTCGCTGGGATAGCTGAAGGTCCAGCGGCTCGCCCGTTCGGCGATGCGCGGCTTGTCGTCGTCGGCTGTGATTCCGGCAGCTGGGAAGACGCGACAGTCGTAGGTGCGACAGGTCCGCGGGCGATGTGCGTAGATCGAGCACTTTCCCTCGATCAGCATCGGGCAATGCCCGCGCTCGTCGTAGCCCATCACGACGTGACCTCGAGGCAACCGCGGCGCGGGAAACAACACGCCGGCCGGAATGTGAGCCAACGTGTCGGTTTCGTCGGGTCCGATGTGGATGAATTGCGAGGCCGTACAACACGCCGTGCAGCTACCGCACGGAACATCTGACTCGCCCTGCCCGCGGATCGCGGCCTGCACATCCGTCATCCACGCCGAAAAGTCGCCAGCCGGCAGATCATGCGAATCGCTCACCGGCCTCCTTTCAAAAAAACACTGCGGGGATGTCGAGGATTCGATCGCAGCATCGACCTCGGGGTGAGCGGCGCGACAGAGCGCCGCCAAATCAGGAAGGATGAAGCGATGCGATTCATGTTGCTGCAAAACTATGGCGAGGTCGAGTCCGATTGCGCGCCGATGACGGAATGGGCCGTTGCCAACCCGCGCCATATCAAGGGCATTCTGCGCTGCCTGTTGACGTCCGAGTGTTAGCAGCGCCGAACTGCCCATAGGCACTCGTCGTTCCGCGCTGGAGTAGCCGCTTGCGCTATCGCTCCGGAGCGGGCATTCTGGCGCTACGCCGGCCACGCCGTCGCGCCACATCTCGTTGACAAGCCAGCAACATCATGGCTCGGTTCTGTTCACGGTGTACGTAACGGCGACGACACTGGCCAATGTAAGAGAGAGACGAGGAGGGCAGTGATGGGCGACGTGATGAACCGGTTGCTCGTCGCGATGAACGCACACGACCTCGATGCATTCGTCGCCTGTTTCGCGCCGGACTACCGCAGTGAGCAGCCAGCGCATCCCAGCCGAGTATTCGAGGGCAGTAGCAAGGTGCGCGAGAACTGGGCAAGCGTCTTTTCTGGCGTCCCCGACTTCAACGCGGAGCTCGTGTCGAGTGCGAGCGCCGATGACGGCGTCGAGATCGGGGAATGGCGCTGGTGGGGGACTCACACCGACGGTGCGCCTTTTGCCATGCTGGGAGTCACCGTGATGGGGATCGCCGGCGAGCAAATCGCGTGGGCCCGTCTCTACATGGAGACGATCGACAGCGATGACGTCGATATCGACGAGATGGTGAGCGGAACCTACCGTCCGCCACGTACTCCGTGACGTTGGCAGGATAAATCCCAGGCGGTGACCTCGCGGTCTGCTCCCCGAGCATCGGGCGGTGCCGGGACGATGTTTCGTTCGACTGACCGAACAACCAACGATCAACCACACGGTGATCGACAAGGAGGAATGATGAGAAAGTTCTCGATCCGACCCACGCTGACGTTGAAGGGCCGCAAGTTCAACGGC
>JAENVT010000026.1 GCA_016650435.1 Ilumatobacteraceae bacterium | reverse complement strand
GGGGTCTGCAAGAAGATGATGTTCTCCTTGAGCAGACGCGAGTAGAGATCCATCCCGCGTTCGCCACGACTGGTCTGTTCGATGACATTGGGAACCAGATAGTTCTTTGACTCAATCATGGTCGTGCCCTTCGTGGTCGTGATGCTCGTGGTCGTGATGGTCGTGGTCGTGATCGCCGTGGTCGTGATCGTGGTCGTCGTCAGTCTTGCCCATCACCAGGTCGCGATCGATCGGGTTGCCCTCAGGGTCGACGACCTCGACGTGGTCGAGCAGCCAGTCGAGCGCCTTGTTCTTGCGCATCTGGGCGACGAGGTCGGTGACCGCGTCGTTCTTCTCGTAGGCCTTGCGCACCTCGGCCGACTTCTGTCGAACCTGCACGCCGATGCGGGCGTACTCGGCGCTGAGGTCGTCGTCGGTGACATCGAGACCCTCCGCCGTGCCAACAGCGCGCAGGGCTAGGTCGACTTTGACCGCCTTTTGCGATTGCACCTTCAATCCCTCGATGAAAGTGGCTGCGTCTTGCCCGGTGACTTGCAACCACTGGTCGACAGAAATCCCCTGCGCCTGAAACTGCTGCACCGTGCTCTGGACGCGGCTTTGGAGGTCGGCTTGCACCATCGACTCGGGTGGCTCCATGTCGACGAGCCCGGCCAACGACGACGTGGTGCGCTCGATGAATTGGTTGCGGGTCTGGTTGAGCTTGGCGGTGCCGATGCGCTCGGCGAGAGCAGCGCGCCACTCCTCGATCGTCTCGAACTCGCCGAGGTTCTCGCTGACCCATTCGTCGGTCAGTTCGGGTAGCTCGGACTCTTGCACCTTGGAGACGTCGACTGTGAAGTCGGCCGGCTCGTTGGTGCCATTGGGTGTCGCCGTGAAGCTCAGTTCGTCGCCCTCGCTTGCACCCAGCAATTCGCCGTCGAAGCCCGGCGCCACCCATCCACTGCCGACCTGGTACAGCCAATCCTCGGTGTTCAGTCCGGCGACGGGCTCGCCATCGCGACTGGCGGCCAAAGTGAGGGTCACCTGATCGCCCGATTGGATCGGGCGATCCACGTCGACAAGCGAACCTTGCCGTCGCAGTTCGGCCTCGACCGCCTCGTCGATGTCGGCCTCGGTCGCAAGTGGCGATAACAACTCGACACGCAAGCCGCCGTAACCGGGAACAGTGATCTCGGGGCGCACTTCGCAGGTCGCGTCGAACGACACCGGGCCGGACTCCTGTCCGCCGGTGAACTCGATGTTGGGAGTGGCGATCAGGTCGACGTCGTGCTCGCGTACCGCATTGGCCAGGTACTGGGGGACGGCGTCGCGCAGCGCCTGCTCGCGAGCAGTCGCGAGGCCGATGCGAGCCTCGAGCACCTTGCGCGGCACCTTGCCCTGACGGAACCCAGGCAATTTGACCTCTTTGGCGATGGTGCGAAATGCCATGTCGATGTCGCGATCGAATTCGGCTTCGTCGATCGTCACCGAGAGCTTGACGAGCTTCTTGGCAGGTGCATCTTCGGGGGTGTCCACTACGGGCTCGATCGTGCTATTCACAGATCGTCGATGCTATCGGTCGGCCCCATCATCGGGCAGACTGTGACGATGACCTATTGGAAGCCGCACGCATTGGCCAAACCCCATGCGGACCAGCTCGATCTGAAGATCGGTGACCGGGTCGAGAGCACCGTCGACCTCGACGCCGGGGTTGCCGCCGGCACCGAGGGCAAGGTCATCTTGGCCAATGGCTTCAACTGGCTGCGCTACAGGGTGGCTTTCGCCAACGGCATCGAGGTCGGCGATCTCGACCAGCGCAACATCACCCCTATCGGGCGAACTGCAAAGCGGCTGGCCAAGCGCGCCAAGCGTCAATGACCGGTACTGAACCGGCGCCAACTTTGACCACCTGCCACCCCATGCTGTGGAGTGTTTCGCGCCACCCCGTCGTGCCTCGAAACACTCCACTCGGGCTATGACCTCGCTGCGGCACCGGTTCCCGGGCGTCGGGTCGGAGTGGGCCCGGTTCGACGGACCGGCCGGCACCCAGATGGTCGACTCTGCGATCACGGCAATGAGCGAGTGGATGGCCAGTGGCAACACCGCGGCCAACGGCGGACCGTTCGCCGCCGCCGAGGAATGCCAGCGGCTGATGGACCGCACGCGCGCGGCCGTTGGTCAGTTCTTCGGTGCAGACCCCAACGGAGTCAGCTTTGGCCCGAACATGACGTCGCTGACGTTCGCGGTGTCGAGGGCAATCGGCGCGACGCTGCAACCTGGTGATCGCATTGTCGGCACCCGGCTCGACCACGACGCCAACATCACTCCCTGGAGACGAGCAGCCGAAGCCGCCGGCGCAGAGCAGGTGCTGGCGCCATTCGATCCGACAACCGGGCAACTGCCACCCGACAACGTGATCGAACTGATCGACGAGCGCACCAAGTGGGTGACCGTGCCAGGGGCGTCGAACCTGCTCGGCTCGACGCCGGATCTGGCACCCATCATCGAGGCGGCGCACGCCGTCGGCGCCAACGTCTACGTCGACGCCGTGCATCTCGCACCACATCGCAAGATCGATATTGCTGTGCTCGGTTGCGATGCGCTGGTGACCTCGCCATACAAGTGGTACGGACCGCACAGCGGTGTGTTGTGGATGCGACCCGAGTTGTTGGAGACGTTGCCGGTGTTCAAGGTCCGCCCGGCGGCAGACCACGGCCCCGCAAAACTCGAGACGGGGATGCCGAACTTCGAGGGCATCGCCGGCATCGAGGCGGCCGCCCGCTTCCTGATCGAGGAAGGCATGGATCACCTCGCTGCTGCCGAAGCGGAGGTGTTCTCGCATTTGCTCGAAGGCCTCCAGTCCATCAACGGCGTGAAGGTGTGGGGATCGCAGACCCTCGATGGTCGAGTGCCGACGGCCGCTTTCACGATTGACGGAGTCCATCCCGCAGATGCCTCCAAGGCGCTCGCCGCGAAGAACATCGCGGTTTGGGACGGCCACAACTACGCAGTAGAGGTGGTCGACCAATTGGGATTGGCGGACAGCGGCGGAGTGATCCGTGCCGGCATCTCGCGATACGTCGAGCAGCCCGACGTCGATCGCTTGCTGGCCGCGGTCGCCGACCTCGCCCGCTGAATCATCGCGGTGGTCACGCGCCGACCGGTGTGAGGACGGTGTGAGGACGGTCAGACCGCGACCACTATTCCCGGCGGGCTGTAGATCGACGCCGGTAGCATGCCTGGCGTCCGGGATGTGGCGCAGTTGGTAGCGCACCTGCTTTGGGAGCAGGGGGTCGGGAGTTCGAGTCTCCCCATCCCGACGTAGTCGAGCAGTGCGGCGGAGAGTCAGCCGAGTGCCAGTCGCTCGACGGGCTGGCCGGTCACGTCAGCGATCAGCTCGAAGTCCTTGTCGACATGCAAGACCGTGAGTTGTGATAGCTCGGCTGTCGCCGCGATGACAAGGTCAGGGATCGAAGGCGCTCGATGCTGGCTGCGACCGGCTAGCGCCAGCTGTACCGCCACGGCACGATCTTCGATCCCGGGTGTCATGTATTCGGTTGGCATCGATGCCAGCGGCGGTCGATCGATGCTCGTTCGCAAGTCGTCGGCTGAGCGTGCCGAGAACCCGACCTCGAGTCGCGTCACGGTGCTGATTCGCACCAGCCCCCGTTGGATCCTCGAAGCCCACTCCGCAGCGTCGGGACTCGTTGCAAGGCGAACGAGCGCCGACTTGTCAATGAGCCACGTGGTCACGTCCAGGCTTGGCCCATCACATCCGTGTCATCAAGGTCCGAGAATGTCACCGCGAAACGCGACAGATCCTCCACGGTCACTCCCTCCGGACCATCCCGGTTGCCGCGCTCGCGGGCCAAGGTTCGTCGTAGATACTCCGTACGAGAGAGACCGGCCCGTTGAGCCTTGGCGTCAATGGCAGCCAGAACGTCATCGGGAACACCGCGTATCAAGATGTCTGTCATTGACCCTCCTCGGAGTGCTATCTCATGATATCACACGGTCTCCGACAACGGGCCTCGACCTACCCGTGCAACACTCGTTGCCTTGAAAGCGCGCCGACTTGCCCCGTTGATCGTTGCGGTGCTGGTGAGCCCCGTGGCGTTGCCGGTGGGTGGGTCTGCATCGGCGTTGGACAATGGGCGCGTTCCAGCGGGTGGGGTGCTGCGGGTGTCGGTGCCCGAAGCCGTCGGCGGCAAGACCGTCGTCGGGCAACTCACCGTCGACCGCGTGGTCGGAGCGGGGTTCGTGACCGCATTCGGCTGCGATGACGGGATCCCGACCGGCCCCGATGGCACGGTGAGCCGATCCGACCTCAACTTCGACGGAGCTGTGTCACCGGTGGCGTCGAACCGATTGCTGGTCCAAGCCGACGACAACGGCGATGTCTGCTTCTTCACGCAGCAATCAGCAGCGCTGATCGTCGACATCAACGCCGTGACGTTCGATACCGGGGTCAACTCGTTTCCCAACCGCCGCACGGACACACGCAACTTGGCCGACCCACGCGTCACCGGTGGTGGTGTGCTGCGCGTCTCGGTGCCCGAAGCGGTGGGCGGCAAGACCGTCGTCGGGCAACTCACCGTCGACCAGGTGGCGGAAGCCGGGTTCGTCACCGCGTACGGCTGTGATGACGGAATCCCGACAGACCCTGACGGCACCGTCAGCCGATCCGACCTCAACTTCGACGGGAGAATCTCACCAGTGTCGTCGAACCGGTTGATCGTCCAAGCCGACAGCAACGGCGACGTCTGCTTCTACACATCGCGTGCCGCCGCACTGGTCATCGACATCAACGGAGTCTCCGACGTCGGGATCAGCTCGTTCGCCAACGATCGAACGGATACACGTGCCGGAACGAACCCACGTGTCGCCGGCGGCGGGGTGCTGCGCGTCTCGGTCCCCGAGGCCGTTGGCGGCAAGACCGTCGTCGGGCAACTGACCGTGGACCGAGCGGTCGGAGCCGGGTACGTGACCGCCTACGGATGCGACGATGGGATCCCGACCGACACCGACGGCACGGTCAGCCGATCCGACCTCAACTTCGACGGAACTGTGTCACCGGTGTCGTCCAACCGGTTGATCGTCAAGGCCGACAACAACGGCGACGTCTGCTTCTTCACCATGCGCCCGGCGGCGATGATCATCGACATCAATGCCGTCTCCGATGCCGGCATCAGTTCATTTCCCAACCACCGCATCGACACCCGCAGCCAAACGCTGCCGCCCGGCTCGATCACGTCGAACAACGTGCCGGTGTGGCCACCCTACACAGCGCTTCCGCCGCTCGACGGGGTTGCCGCGCTGACCGGTCTGCCGGCAGATGGAACGATCACGAGCAGACCGATCCTTGCCGTCAAGATCGACAACTACGGATTGGCGCGACCGCAATGGGGGCTCGAGCAGGCTGATGCGATCATCGAGGAGAACGTCGAAGGAATTACTCGCTTCGTCGCACTCTTCCACACGAACCTGCCGGATGTTGTCGGACCGGTTCGTTCGGCACGAATCGGTGATCTCGATTTGTTGTCGGGGATGAACCGCCCGGTGTTCGCGTACTCCGGCGCCAACCCGGGAGTGACCGACTGGATCGGCTCCGCGGCGTTTTCGGACGTGCTCGTCGACTTCACGGCGCTGCACAACGCGTGTTACTTCCGCACAGCCGACCGACCGGGCCCACACAACCTGTTGCTCGATCCGAACTGCTCGGTCGATCTGGCCACGACGGCCGGTCCAGCCCGCCCGCTGTGGCACATCGATCCGTTGTGGACTGCACCGGCCGATGTCGACGCGGTTGCCGACACGACGTTCACGCTGGCGATGGATGGCGTTGTTGTCGACTGGACGTGGGACGGCGCGACAGGTACGTACCTGCGATCTCAGGATGGTGAGCCACACCTCACCGTCTCCGGCGCTCAGATCTCAGCACGCAACGTCGTCGAGATCTCCACGGTGTACGTCCCATCGCCCGTCGATGCACGCTCTCCGACCCCGATCAGTGTGGGTACCGGTGCAGCGGTCGTGCATCGAGACGGCATAGCGATTCCTGCCATCTGGTCCCGGCCCACACCGTACGACTCGTTCGAATTCATGGACACAGCGACCGGCCAGCCGATACCGCTCGACGCCGGCACGAGCTTCATCGAGTTGGTTCGAGACCAATGACGAAGTCGCGACTACGTCGTCGCTTTTGGCGGCAGACGAGGTCGGTCGTACAACGATTCGATACCTGTGGTGCCGGCAATGATGGACTCGGCGACCTCGGTGAGCAGACGATTGTTGCTGCGGGCATACGATCGCAGCCGGATGAACGCCTCGTCCATGTCGACGCTGCCGCGCTCTGAGATCATCCCCTTGGCCTGCTCGATGAAGATACGACTCGTGAGTGCATGCTGCAGATGTCCTTCGCGAATGGCGGCCTCGCGCGTCGCCTGATCCTGGACGATCGCAATGCTGGCAACGTCCGCAAGAGCTTGAGCGAGGGATACCTCGGCATCGGAGAGGGCCACCGGTTCCGACATGAACATGTTGAGGCACCCGAGCGTCAGGCTCTTCAGTCGAAGCGGCACAGCGCACACTGACGGGTATCCGGAACGAACACTCTCCTCTGCGAACCGTGGCCACGCCGAATCCGCGTCGAGGCTGGCGTCGGCCACGACCGTTCCGGTGCGATAGCTGTCGAGGCACGGCCCCTCGTCGTTCTGGATCTGGAACAACTCGAGCAACCCAACCTGCTCTGTCGAAGCACCGATCACTCTCAATTGGCCGTCAGAATCGGCGAGCAGAATTCCGGCAGCAGCAACTTGCAGGAGATCGACGCTGCGCGATGTCAGCTGCGTCAGTACATCGATCACATCGAAGTCGTCGACAAGTGTGTCGACGATTTCTACAAACGTGGTGGCGGTCAACATTTGTCGTTCGATCGCTCGTTGATCGGATTCATTTGGCACAGGTGTCACACCCCTACTACTGGTTCTTGTCTGTCGTCACTGAGGCGAAGTCGACGGGCGACGATGTCTGCCGCTATGGCGCTGACCGGCGAGCCGATTGCGAAGGCGCGAGCGCGAATTCGCACCAGCGCCTCGGTGGCCGGTATCTGTAACTGCACAGACACCATGCCGGAGGCCTGATGAATTTCGGCGCGATAGGCGACGATGTCTTCGAGGCCACCTGCGAGCTCGCCACGTGGTGCCGCGTCCTGCAGGCTGAGAACGGTCTCAGTGAGAAGCG
>JAENVT010000025.1 GCA_016650435.1 Ilumatobacteraceae bacterium | reverse complement strand
TCGGCAAGGTGACCGGCGGTGGCAATGATCATCGCCGCGACCGAATCGCAGCGAAGCGACGTCCAGCCAATCTCGGCGAGGTCGTTCGCAGCCAGAACCGCGCTGAGGGCCTCGTTGGTGCCGACCGTTGGGTCGTAGATGGCGTCGTGATACAACGCGGCGGCAACAACCTCGGGCGATGGCTGTGTTGTCGGCTCCTGCGCCATGTCGTGCAGATGGCGCAGTACGAACATGATGTGCGTCGCGGTGTGGTAGTGGCGGTGTGCCTCGGCGTACCTCATCAGCAGGGCGTCGACATAGCCGTCATGTGTGGGCCCGGCGATGCGTCGCCACGCTGTCCGGATCTCGGTCTCCGGTTGGGTCATCGAGGCGACGTTACGGCACAGTGGCGGCCGTGGCTGTGCTGATCGACGAACCGATCTGGTGGTTCAGGGGGCGTCGGTGGTCGCACCTGGTCAGCGATGTGAGCTACGACGAGCTGCACGCGTTTGCCGAACAGGCAGGGATCCCGCGCCGAGGGTTTCAGGGGGACCACTACGACGTTCCCGAGGAATATTTCGACGACTTGATCGGGGCTGGTGCGTCTCTGACGCCGAGTCGCGAACTGTTGCGCCGCCTCCGTGGGGCCGGGTTGCGCTTGAGCCCGACCGAACGACGCACTCGCCGATAGGCGCTCACCACCGCTCCGGCTCGCCGAGCAGTTCGCGGGGGCAGTCGACCCCCGCCGGGCCGACGATGAACCATTCGATCAACTCGATCCCATTCGATTCGGTGATCTGGCTGGCTTCGATCCATCGGTCGATGTCACCGGGAAGCGTGGCCGGCAGGTTTGGTGCGGTCGCAGGTCGAACGGTGGCCAGCACGACCCCGCACAACGCTGGGTACCGGGCGCCCGCCGCCGATATGCACTCGGCTACCGACAGCACAGAGTCGGGGTCGGTCGTGCCACTGACCACGGTGATGGTGTTGCTGCGGCTGGTGTCGTCGAGGAAGAACGCGATTGTCTCGGCCTCGAGCGGACGGTGAATCACCATCGACACGACGGCGATCGCATCGGTGGAGGAGCGGATGGGATCGCTGGCCTGAGGCCGGCGGGAACGGGCGGTGGGATGCGGCATGCGATATACCTCCGACGTCGTGACACTGGGTCGTTGATGCTCGGGGGAAGCCGCACGATCACAATACGACAGGGGTCTCACAGGGTGCCGCCGAAGTAGAGTGACGCATGGCCGGCGTCACGATCTACCACAACGTTCATTGAAACTCGTCGAGCAATGCCGTGAGCATTGCCAACGAGCTCGGAGTCGATTTCGACACGGTCCTGTATCTGAAGACGCCTCCAGACGAGGCCACATTGCGCGGCATCATCGCCAAGCTCGAAGACCCGGTCACCGATCTCGTCCGCCGCGACAGCTTGTGGACCAAACTCGGTCTCACCGAGGCCGATGTGCAAACCGAGGATCAGGTCGTTGCCGTGCTCCTGAAGCACAAGCAACTGATGCAACGGCCGGTCGTCGTGACGAAGAAGAAGGCGATCATCGGCAGACCGAAGGACCGTGTGCGCGATCTGTTGAGTCGCTAGCGGCGTCGCCCGATGCCTCGGCGGCCGCCGCTGATCGCCTGCAGAACCAGCAACAGCAAGATCGCTCCGAGCGCGGCGACACCCAACGATCGCAGGCTGAATTCGCCGATGCCATCGTGACCACCGGCGTTCATCAACGCCCCACCGATCAGCGCCCCGAGTATCCCGACGGCGACCGTGTAGATGCAACCGCTGCGGTCGTCGCGAACGATCCATCGAGCCAGCAGGCCGGCAACGAGGCCGACGAAGATCCACGCAATGATGTTCATTCGGCGATCACTCTAGGTTGGGCGCGCAAGCAGACTGGATCAGCAACGGCGATTGCAATCTTCTTCCAATGACGTTTCATGCACATCCCCGACGTCGCGGGCGGTTGAGAACTTCCGACATCTGAGCACCGACAGTGAGTTCGCGCCTGTCGCGGTGGTTACGTCAGAATGTCTTTCATGTCCGTCACCGTCCGTATCGTCCGCAGTGCTCCGAAGACCGTCGAATCGGTAGGTGTACCGGTCGGCGTCAAGGGAACTGTGCCGCGCAGCCTCGGCCTCAACCGCGCTGCGCTGGCAGCAGCGGGCTTCGAAGGCAAGCCCGGACAGACGTTGGCGTTGCCGTCGGCCACAGGACCGACGCAGATCGCGGTGGGGATCGGCGACGAGAGGTTGACGGCGGCGGGCTTGCGCAACGCTGCGGCAGCGCTGGTGCGCGCGGCCGGCAAACGCACCTCGATTGCGACCAACCTCGCAGACCTTGAGGGCGTTGACCCGGCGAGCGCTGCGCAAGCAGTTGTGGAGGGCGCGTCGCTCGCCGCGTACCGCTACCACGGCCTGAAGACAGAGCAGGTGCCCGCAGGGCTGCAGGAGTTGACGCTGGTCGTGGGCGAGCACCGCACAGCAGGGGCCAGGCTCGGAGCCGACCGTGGTTCGATCACTTCAACAGCGGCCAGCCTGGCGCGAGATCTCGCCAACACGCCGCCGGCACATCTCACGGCGCGGATGATCGCCGACAAGGCTGTCGCGCTCGGTGCGGCAAATGGGCTGGACGTCGAGGTTTTCAACAAGGACCAGTTGACCGCCATGGGTTGTGGCGGCATGGTCGGTGTCAACAACGGGAGCACCCAGCCACCTCGCATGGTCCGCCTGACGTACACGCCGCGGAATCCACGGGGCCATCTCGTGTTGGTCGGCAAGGGAGTGATGTTCGACTCCGGCGGCCTCAGCCTGAAGACCAACGACGGCATGAAGACGATGAAGATGGACATGAGCGGCGCCGCTGCGGTACTCGCGGCGATGACGACTCTGCGGGCGTTGAAGTGCAAGTCGGCAGTCACCGGCTACATGATGTGCACCGACAACATGCCGTCGGGTAGTGCGTTGAACGTCGGCGATGTGCTGACGTTCCGCAACGGCAAGACAGCCGAGATCCACAACACCGATGCGGAGGGTCGCCTTGTGTTGGCCGACGGATTGTCGATGGGCGTCGAAGACAAGCCGGACGCGATCGTCGACATCGCCACCCTGACCGGTGCTGCGATGGGCGCACTCGGACTGAAGATGGCCGCAGTGTTCGGAAACGACCAGCCCTTCGTCGATCGTGTGAAGACCGCAGCTGCCGACGCCGACGAGCCTGTGTGGCAACTGCCGCTGGAACGCAGCTACCGCAAGCTGATCGACAGCAACGTCGCTGATATGAAGAACGTTGGCGGCCCCTACGGCGGCGCGATCATCGCCGCGTTGTTCCTCGCCGAGTTCGTCGGCGACACGCCGTGGGCTCACCTCGACATCGCCGGCCCGATGAACACCGATGGCGACGAAGGTTGGCTGTCGCGAGGTGCGAGCGGATTCGGCACTCGCCTGTTGATCCAATTGGCACTCGACTTCACCGCCTGACTCACGCCGCGTCGGGTGAGTAGCCGCGGCTGATTGCCATCGACGTTGCCTCGATCGCAGCTGCCGGCGTCACCCCGAGTGCCAGCAGTTGACGCTCGACTGCGTCAGGATCGTCGCCGGTTTCAACCATTGCCTCGGCCAGCACGCGTGCTCGCTCGAGATCGGAGAGCGAGATGCGCGTCATCGGCACACTCCACTGCTGGTGGGCCTGGCGCAGATGCGCTGGCATACGCGATAGGTGGCGAGTGGCGACAGGAGGAACACGGCGTCGCACTGCCAGGCCGCCCTCGGTCGGCTGCGACACGCCGAACAACACGCATCGGTTCAACGAGCGCATGAAGGCGTTTGCAGTGCCGACTGTGTACGACAGGCCGAGCGCGCTTGCCGTCTCTTCGAGGTCGAGTTCGTAACCCAGCGGGTAGCGGTCGAAGCCGAGCACCAGTCGACGCAGGATCCACGTTGCGGTCGGGCCCAGCACGTTGAGCCAGAACAATTCGACGTACTGCGAACGCACCTCGTAGCCGACGGAGTCGACGAGCGGATCGAGCCACGGCACGACCATCAGCAGTTGATCGGTCACCGGAATATCCATCGGGGCGATTGCCATTACGGCCTCCTCGCGGGTGGTGGACGCTGACGGGGGAAGCCATCTTCAAAGATGTACGGCGAATCGACCCGAGCGGCACCGATGGTTCGACGCGAAGCGGTGTCGCGGCCGCAGGCCGGCCCGACCGATGCTTCCCTATGCCCCGCGCCTCCAGCTGGCGGCGCTGAACCTGACCCGTCCGCCGTGACGGTCCACCGATACGACTTCGCGTCCGGCGTTCATCCAGGCGATGGCTTGGACGTGTTGGGTGCCAACAATCTCGTTTGCCCACCACGTTGAATACTTGCGGGCCGACGTGGGAAGCGATCCGACGAGGCGTTCGATCTCATCGAACGTGAGTTCAACCGGCTCGTCGCCCGCCTGGCAGAGAAACTTGAACAGCGGGTCGTACTTCGCCACGCCGAAAGGATGCCACTCACTGCGCCAAGATGTCGGCGTGATCGATGCGGAATTCGAAGAGGCACGCGAGTGGATTGCGGAGGCGCAGCGCATCACCGTGTTCACCGGAGCCGGGATCTCGACCGACTCGGGCATTCCCGACTTCCGGGGGCCGAATGGGTTGTGGACCAGGAACCCAGCCGCCGAGAAGGCTTCGACCCTGCAGAACTACCTCGCCGACCCCGACGTTCGTCGGTTCGCGTGGCAGAACCGACTGCACTCCCCGGCGTGGGAAGCGGTGCCCAACAGCGGCCATTTGGCGATCTACGAGTTGGAGCGACAGGGCCGGCTGCGCGCCGTCGTGACGCAGAACATCGATGAGTTGCATCAACGAGCTGGGCACCTGCCGGCGAACGTCATCGAGGTGCACGGCACGATGCGCTGGAGCCGATGTTGGTCCTGTTACGACCGCCGTCCAATGCAGGAGACGCTGGAGCGTGTACGCGCCGGCGAAGACGATCCACACTGCCTTGTCTGCCGGGATGGCATCCTGAAGAGCGACACGGTGTCGTTCGGCCAATCGTTGGTGCCTGAGGTGATCGACGCGGCGATGCGCGCTGCCGACGAATGCGATCTCTTGCTGGCGGCCGGTTCGACGCTGTCGGTTTTCCCGGCGGCAAACGTCGTGCCGCGAGCCAAGGCAAGCGGGGCGCGGGTGGTGATCGTCAACGGCGAGCCGACGGCGATGGACCGTTTCGCCGACGCGTTGTTGATCGGATCCCTCGGCGAGATTCTTCCCGAATTGATCAGACGTCCCGTCCGAAAGGGCCCGTAGCCAAATCCCGACCAGTTGGGTAGGCTTTAGCTCATGGCTACCTTCCGAGATCTGCTCAGCGCCGCAAAAGCGGAGATCACCGAAGTCGACACGGCCGGAGCTGCCGACAAGATCGCAGCCGGCGCGGTGGTGCTCGACGTGCGCGAACCAGACGAATACGACCAGGGCGCCCTGCCCGACGCGATCCACATTCCCCGCGGTCATCTCGAAGCTCAGGTCGAGGGCAGGCTCCTCGACAAGAACGCCCAAGTCGTGGTGTATTGCGCCGGTGGCGTGCGCAGCGCGTTCGCCGCAAAGACCATGCAGGAGCTCGGCTACACCGACGTCTCGTCTGTTGCCGGAGGCTTCGGGAAGTGGAAGGACGAAGGTCGCCCGTGGAAGACCCCGGTCGTGCTCACCGCCGATCAGCGCAATCGGTACCAGCGCCATCTGCTGCTGCCTGAAGTCGGTGTCGCCGGTCAGGTCAAGCTGCTCGACAGCAAGGTTTTGATGCTCGGCGCCGGCGGCCTCGGCTCACCTGCAGCGCTCTATCTCGCCGCAGCCGGTGTCGGCACGATCGGCATCGTCGACATGGACGAGGTCGACGCCAGCAACCTGCAGCGCCAGATCCTGCACAACCTCGACCGCATCGGCGATCGCAAGGTCGACTCGGCAAAGAAGACGCTGACGCTGTTGAACTCCGATGTCGACGTCGTCACCTACGACACGCGACTCGACGCCAGCAACATCATGGACATCATCGCCGGGTACGACGTGATCGTCGACGGCGCCGACAACTTCCCCAGCCGCTACTTGCTCAACGACGCCAGCGTCAAACTTGGGATACCGGTGGTGCATGGCTCGATCTTCCGCTTCGAAGGCATGGTCAGCGTCTTTCATCCACTCGACGGACCGACGTACCGCGACATGGTTCCCGAGCCGCCGCCTGCCGAGTTGGCACCCAGTTGCGCCGAAGCCGGCGTGCTCGGCGTGCTGCCTGGCATCGTCGGCTCGATCCAAGCGCTCGAAGTCATCAAGCTGTTGCTCGGCCTCGGCGAGCCGCTGATCGGACGCATCCTGTCGATCGACACCACCGACATGAGCTTCCGCACGTTCAACCTTCGTAAGGATCCCAACAACCAGATCACCTACGAGAACCGCGATCGCATCATCGTGCGCGACCTCGAAGGTCTTTGCGCTCCAGGCCTGCACGACTGACGCACTACTGTTCGTTCCGTGCTGGTAGCGACGGGGCAGCGAGAGACGACGAGACGGCTGTGGGTGCACGGTCCCGTCTCGGACATTGCGCTTGGTTGGTGTTGGCTACCGATTGCGCTGATCGTGCATGCGGCCGAGCCGCACCTCACCGCGGTGCAATCGATCATGGGCGTGATCTTCCTGATCTCGTTCGCCCATCAACCGTTGACGCTCGGTCTCGTTTATGGCGATCCGGTGCAGCGTGGCGCGCATCGTCGTCTGTACCTGTGGGCCCCGTGGGTGGCATTCGGATTGATCGTCGTCGGACTCAACGTCAGCCTGTCCGGCGTCGCGTTGATGGCCGGTTTGTGGAATGCCGAGCACACGTTGATGCAGCGGTACGGGGTGATGCGCATCTACGGTCGCAAAGCCGGCGACGACCACGGCCGGCTCGAGAAGCCGATGCTGATCGTCTGGCTCGTCGCCGCAATCTCGTACATCGGTGGGTACGTCAACCTGCAACGACTCGTGCGCAAGCTCGGCTTCGGCGGTACCAACGCGCGCAGCGTTCGACTGCTCGGCGACCTCGCCCCGTACGCCCGCATTCTCTTTTGGGTCGGCGCGATTGTCGGGGTCGTGCTCGTCGCTCGTTGGATGCAAGCCGAACGCCGCCTCGGAACCGCCGCCAGCCGGCCGAAGCACTGGTATGCCCTCGGCACGGCCGGACTCGTGATCGCGGTGATGATCGACCCGATCGCCGGGGTCGCCGGCTACGTGGCCGCGCATGCGATCGAGTACTTCGCCGTCGTGCACAGTTCGCTGCGCAAGCGCACCGATGCGTCGCCGGTGGCGGCCGCAACGCGTACGACGACTCGGCGCGTCGTCGCGTACGGGTCCTACTTCGTGGCGATCGGCACCCTCGTCTACTTCACCAAGTCGCACTTCGACGGGCGGCTATACGCGTTCGCGGTGTTGTTCTTCGGTGCGTTGCACATCCTGTACGACGGGTTCGTGTGGAAGTTGCGGCGTCCAGCCCTCGCCGCATCGTTTGGCATCACGCCGAACTAGCCGCCGACAGGCTCAGTCGAAGAGGTCGGGATCGGTTCGGCAGATCTCCTGCCACAACGGCTGGAAGCTGAACCATCCGGCGGTGTGGAACCCGGTCTGCTCGAAGGTGTACTGAGCCATGCTGTGCTCGATGAGCTTCGGCGTTCCGGCCGCCATCGCCATCAACTGTGCGTGACACGAGCGATCCATGCTGAGGAACCAGAAACAGGCCTCGTCGACAGTCTCGCCGACGGTGAACAGACCATGATTCTGATGAATCGCTGCCTTGCCGGTTGGGAACGCTGCGGCCATCTCATGTCCGGCTTCGATGTCGAAGACGACCTTGCCGCCCTGCTCGGTGATCACCCGATGATCGCCGTAGAAGGCGCACGAATCCTGGGTGATGGGATCGAGGGGGATGCCCAGCGAGGAGAACGCCTTGCCGTGCATGCTGTGGCTGTGCGCCGCGGAGATCACGTCGGGCCGAGCCTGATGGATCGCCGAGTGGATCACGAATGCGGCGCGGTTGACCGGCCTCGTCCCGTAGACCACTTCGCCGTTGTGGTTGACCAGCAGCAGATCGCTGACCCGCACGTGGCGGAAGCTCATCGCGAACGGGTTGACCCAGAAGTGGTCGGGGAATTCGGGATCTCTCACGGTGATGTGGCCGGCGACACCTTCACCGAACCCGACACGCCCGAAGATCCGCAGAGCGCCGGCCAACTTCTGCTTGCGATGAAGCCGCTCGTCCTCGACGTTTGCAAACGTCGGCGGGCCTTCCAGGCTGACTGCCTGTGGCGTCAGTTCGACGCCGTCGATCATGCGCAGGCCAGATTCAGTAGTCGTCATGCCTCAACGATACGGCGTCATCCCGGTGGCGGGTGGGCTGGACGTCTCCTTCGTTATAGGTGCGTCGTAGAGTCGGGCCATGAACCGCGAGATCATGCCATCGTCGATCGCACCACCAGCGGCCAACTACGCCCATGCGGTGCTCAGTGAGGGAGCCGACAAGTTGCTGCACCTCAGCGGTGTTGTCGCGACCCGCCCCGACGCGACGATCCCCGACGACGTAGCCGATCAGGCCGCGGTGATCTGGTCGAACATCGTCGCAATCCTCGCCGAGGCCAACATGGACCTCCACGACATCGTCAGCATCACCACCTATGTAGTTGTCGATTTCATGGCCTGCCTCCCCGACGTCATGGCCGCCCGCGACAAGGCATTGGACGGTCACCGAGTGGCCAGCACGCTGGTCAGCGTGCCGGCGTTGGCTCGGCCGGCATGGAAGATGGAAATCGCCGTCGTTGCCGCTCGCTAGCAGTGGACCGGCGCGGGTCGTACGCTCGTAGGTGATGAGTGACGACAAGCGCACTGATTCGGGCATCGAGATCAAGCCCCTCTACGGGCCCGACGACCTAGCAGGCTGGGATCCGGTCGAGCGGCTCGGCAAGCCAGGCGAACCGCCCTACACACGCGGCGTGTATCCCACGATGTACCGCGGCAAGTTGTGGACGATGCGCCAGTACGCCGGCTTCGGCACGGCGAAGTCGACCAACGAGCGATTCAAGTTCCTGCTCGGTGCGGGTCAGACCGGGCTGTCGTGCGCGTTCGACCTTCCGACACAGATGGGTTACGACAGCGACCACCCCCGCGCCGAGGGCGAGGTCGGCAAGGTTGGTGTTGCCATCGACTCGATTGCCGACATGCGCATGCTGTTGGCCGACATCCCACTCGACACGGCATCGATGAGCATGACGATCAATTCGACCGCAGCCATTCTGCTGTTGCTGTACGAGTTAGTTGCCGAAGAACAAGGCGTGCCAGCCAGTGCGATCAGCGGCACGATCCAAAACGACATCTTGAAGGAATACATCGCCCGCGGCACCTACATCTATCCACCTCGGCCGAGCATGCGGATCATCACCGACACGTTCCAATACTGCGCGGCAAACGTGCCGAAGTGGAACACGATCTCGATCTCCGGCTACCACATCCGCGAGGCCGGCAGCACCGCAGTTCAAGAGATCGCCTTCACGATCGCCAACGGCATCGCCTACGTCGAAGCGGCGCTCGCGGCAGGCATGGACATCGATGCGTTTGCGCCGCGTCTCAGCTTCTTCTGGAACGCGCACAACAACTTCTTCGAAGAGATTGCCAAGTACCGCGCTGCTCGGCGCATCTGGTACCGGTTGATGAACGAACGCTTCGGCGCCAAGAAGGAGTCGAGCAAGCTGTTGCGGTTCCACACCCAGACCGGCGGCTCGACACTGACGGCGCAACAACCGGAGAACAACGTCGTGCGCGTCGCCATCCAGTCGATGGCTGCGGTGATGGGCGGGACGCAGAGCCTGCACACCAACGGCTACGACGAGGCCCTCAGCCTGCCGTCGCAAGAGGCGGCACAGGTTGCCCTGCGAACGCAACAGATCATCGGCTACGAGAGCGGCATCGTCGACACACCCGACCCGCTGGCCGGTTCGTATTTCGTCGAGACCTTGACCGACGAGGTCGAGCGATTGGCATGGGAGTACCTCGATCGCATCGACGCGATGGGCGGGGCCGTCGAGGGCATCGAGGCCGGCTTCCAGCAGAGCGAGATCGATCAGGCGGCATACGAGTACGCCAAG
>JAENVT010000024.1 GCA_016650435.1 Ilumatobacteraceae bacterium | reverse complement strand
CAAAGCTCGAGAAGTTGCAGCAAGAAGGCGCGGTCGGTCAGCGCAAGATCACCCAGTACACCCGCTATCTGGCAATCGGCATCTCCACCATGCAGGCCACCGCGTTGACGTTCATCTTCGGCAATGGCAACGGCAACGCATTCTTCGGCGCCGCCCAACGACTGCCACAGAACGTGAAGTTGTTGCCCGACGGCATGTGGCCGCGTGGCTATCTCGTGATTCTGTCACTCGTCGCGGGTACCGCGGTGTTGATGTGGATCGGCGAGCTCATCAGCCAGCGCGGTATCGGCAACGGCATGAGCATGGTCATCTTTGCGTCAGTCGTCAGCCGTCTGCCGTTCGGCTATTACGCGATCCTGCAGGAGCAGAAGTGGTTCGCGTTCGGCCTGCTGGTGGTCGTCAGCTTGCTGATCGTCGTGGCAGTCGTGCGTGTCGAACTTGCCCAGCGCCGGATCCCGGTGCAGTTCGCCAAGCGAGTTGTCGGGCGGCGGATGTACGGCGGCCAGAACACCTACATCCCCCTGAAGGTCAACCAGAGCGGCGTGGTGCCGATCATCTTCGCCAGCTCCGTGTTGCTGTTGCCGGTACTGATCACCAACTTCCTCGGTGGAAGCAACGGCACCGGGTGGCGGGCGACGATCCAGAAGTGGGTCGACGCCAACCTGGTCAACAGCCGCAACCTTGTGTACATCGTGTTGTTCTCGATGATGATCGTCGCCTTCGCGTACTTCTACAACTCGATCGCCTTCGACCCGATTCGGCAGGCCGATCAGATTCGTCGCCAAGGCGGGTTCATCCCGGGCGTGCGCCCAGGCCCACAGACAGAGCGCTACCTGTCGAAAGCCGTCAACCGCATCACGCTTCCCGGTGCCCTCTTTGTCGCCGTCATCGCCATCACGCCGTACATCATTCTGTGGTTGTTCGACGTGCAGAACTTCCCGTTCGCCGGCACCACAGTGCTGATCGCCGTCGGGGTCGCACTCGAACTTATGCGTCAGATCGACAGCCAATTGATGCTGCGCAACTACGAGGGCTTCCTGAAGTGACCCTGCCCCGTCTTTCGATAGGCGGGTCGTCAGCGGCATGATCCCCGGCGCTCGGCTCATTCTGCTCGGCCGGCAAGGTGCGGGTAAGGGGACACAATGCGTACGTTTGTCGCGTCATTTCGTCGTTCCGCACATCTCCACGGGCGACATGTTGCGGGCCGCAGTGCGTGAAGGCACCGATCTCGGTCGAATGGCCAAGAAGGTCATGGACGACGGCGGGTTGGTCGGCGACGACATCATGATCGGCATCGTCAACGAGCGGCTCAGTCACCACGACGCCAAGGGTCGCGGCTACATCCTCGACGGCTTCCCGCGGACGGTGTATCAAGCTCAAGCTCTCGATGCGGTGACCGGCGAACAGCCCATCGATCTCGTTCTCGATCTCGATGTGCCGCGCGAACTCGTGCTCGCCCGACTCAGTGCCCGCCGGGTGTGTCGTGACTGTGGCACCAACTATGTGGCCAGCGGTTACGAGAAGTTGCCGTGGATCTGCGAGGTCTGCGGCGGCGACGTGATGCATCGCGACGATGACACGCCCGAGGCCATCGAGCATCGCCTCGACCTGTACGAGGAACAGACTGCGCCGTTGATCGAGTTCTACCAAAGCCAGGATCGGCTGGCAGTCATCGATGGTGTGGGATCACCCGAGCACGTGTTCCGGCTGCTTGCCGCCGCCGTCGACGCAACCCGCTGAGGTTTGACCGGATGAAACGGTTACCGCGACGGTCAGCCGACGAGTTGCAGCACATGCGTGCCGCCGGGCGAGTCGTGGCCGAGATGCACGAGGCGATTCGGTCCGCCGCCCTCCCCGGTGTGACGACGTTGCAGCTCGATCGAATCGCTCGCGATGTGTTGAAGGCCCGTGGCGCGACGTCGAACTTTCTGGGGTACAACGGCTTTCCGGCAGTGATCTGTGCATCGGTCAACGACGAGCTCGTGCACGGGATCCCCAACGAACGACCCTTGCGCGATGGCGACATCGTGTCGATCGATTGCGGCGCCATCGTCGCCGGTTGGCACGGCGACGCCGCCTTCACGATGGGCGTCGGCTCGATCAACGCTGATGCGCAGCGGCTGATCGACGTGGCGGACCGCGCCCTCGCCGCGGCTGTGTCAGCAATGCAGCCGGGCGGTCATCTCGGTGATGTCGGGGCTGCAGTCGAAGGGGTGATCAACGCCGCTGGGTACGGCAGCCCGCGTGACTATTGCGGGCACGGGATCGGCCGGGCGATGCATGAGGATCCCGATGTGGAGAATCGCGGCAGGCGCGGCAAAGGGCCGCGCCTGGAGGCCGGTGTAGTGCTGGCAATCGAGCCGATGCTGATCGCCGGCGGAAGCAACGACGTGATGGTGCTCGACGACGACTGGACCGTCGTCACCGCCGATGGCTCGCTGGCCGCGCACACCGAGCACACCGTGCTCGTCACCGACAGCGGCCCCGAGATCCTCACCCGTCTCTAGCGCGGGTCAGTGTTGGGCGAGCCCGTTGATCACGACGGGGGTGCCGGCCTGCAGGGTGTGCAGCACTTTGCCGCGCACTGTTCGACCTGCGTACGGGGTGTTGCGGCTCTTGCTGGCCAGTTTGGCGGGCACGACGGTCCACTCGGCGGCCGGGTCGAAGACGACCAGGTTTGCTGGCTCGCCGACGTCGATGGGGCGTCCGTGCCGATCGGCGATCCCGGCGATCGCTGCCGGTTTCCAACTGAGCGCGGCGATGACGTCGACCAACGGCATGTCGAGCTCGCTGATCGCCAGTGCGAGCGCAGTCTCGAGGCCGAGCATCCCGGGTGGCGCCTGATCGAGCGGTGCCTCCTTCGCTTCGGGAGGATGCGGGGCATGATCGGTGGCGATCGCATCGATGGTGCCATCGGCGAGCCCGGCCTTGATCGCGGCGATGTCGGCCGCAGTTCGCAACGGCGGGTTGACCTTGAAGTTCGCGTCGTACCCGGAGAGAAGTTGATCCCTGAGGGTGAAGTGATGCGGTGCAGCCTCGGCCGTGACGCGCAGCCCGTCTGCCTTCGCGGCACGAACCAGTTCGACGCTGCCGGCAGTCGACAGGTGCAGCAGATGGATGCGCGTCCCGGTGAGTCGCGACAACTCGATGTCGCGGTGGACCATCAGCTCTTCGGCGATCGACGGCCAACCGGGCAAGCCGAGATGACTGCAGCACGAGCCCTCGTGCATCACGGCGCCCTTGGTGAGGCTGGCGACCTCGCAGTGCTGCGCCAAGGTGATGTCGAGTGCGCCGGCGTACTCCAATGCGTGGCGCATGAGCTGTGGATCTTGCACGCCGTTGCCGTCGTCGGTGAACAGGTGGACGCCGGCCTTCGCCAACTCGCCGAATGGAGCCAGCGCCTGGCCTTCGCGATTCATGGTGATGCATCCAGCCGGATGTACGTCGCACAGGCCAGCGCGACGGGCCTGAGCGCGAACGAACTCGATCACGGCTAGCGAATCCTGCGCTGGCTCGGTGTTGGGCATCGCCACGATCGCGGTGAACCCGCCGAGTGCGGCGGCTCGGCTGCCGGTCTCGATCGTCTCGGCTTCCTCGCGGCCGGGCTCGCGGAGATGCACGTGCAGGTCGACGAATCCCGGCGCAACGATGCAGCCGGATGCATCAAGGTTCTGATCGCCGTCCAGCGACTTGGCCACCTCGACGATTCGCCCATCCTCGATGGCGACATCAGCGCGACGCTCTCCCGTCTGGTCGAGCACCGTGCCACCTCGAATCACGATGAGAGTCACGATGCGACACCTTTCAGGTCGCTGCCGGACCCGAGTAGCCGGAACAGCACCGCCATGCGCACTGCGACACCGTTGGTGACCTGGTCGAGGATGACCGATCCCGAAAGCTCGGCTGGGTCGATCACCATCTCCACGCCGCGGTTCATCGGCCCGGGATGCATTACCAGCGCGTGAGGAGCCAGACGTGCGGCTCGTTCGGCCGTCAATCCGTACATCGACGAGTACTCGCGCAGGCTCGGTAGCAACGCATCGTCCATCCGTTCGCGTTGCACGCGCAGGAGATACAGCACGTCGAGATCGGCGAGGACAGCATCGAGGTCGTGGGAGACATCGACCGGCCAACCCTCGAGCGTCGGAGGCAACAAGGTCGGCGGCGCGACCAGCGTGACGTGGGCGCCGAGAGCTGTGAATGCGTCGACGTTGCTACGCGCGACGCGGCTGTGCTTGATGTCGCCGACGATGGCGATGCGCAGACCGTCGAAGCCGTCGCGACGGTTGAGGTTGGTGCGAATCGTGTAGCAATCGAGCAGGGCCTGTGTCGGGTGCTGGTGCCAGCCGTCGCCGGCATTGACAATGCTGGCGTTCGTCCAGTGAGTGATCAGTTGAGGTGCCCCGCTCGACTTGTGGCGCACGATGAAGGCATCGACGCCCATTGCCGCGATGGTCTCAAT
>JAENVT010000023.1 GCA_016650435.1 Ilumatobacteraceae bacterium | reverse complement strand
GTTCCAGAACTTCATCAACGGCAAGTACGTCGACGCGGCCGACGGCCGCACGACCGCGGTGGTCAATCCGGCGACGGGCCAGCAGTACGCGACCGCTCCGCTGTCGGGTCAGGCCGACATCGACGACGCTATGCAGGCAGCCGCCGCGGCGTTCGAAACGTGGCGCGACAGCACGCCCAGCGAGCGCTCGCTGGCATTGTTCCGCTTCGCCGATGCCGTTGAATCGCGTGCGGAGGAACTGATCGCGCTCGAGGTCGAGAACACCGGCAAGCCGATTCACCTGACACGTAGCGAAGAGATCCCCCCGATGGTCGACCAGATCCGCTTCTTCGCAACAGCGGCTCGTCACCTCGAGGGCAAGAGCGCCGGCGAATACATGCGCAACATGACGTCATTCATCCGGCGCGAACCGATCGGCGTCTGCGCCCAGGTGGCGCCGTGGAACTATCCGATGATGATGGCGACATGGAAGTTCGGGCCCGCACTGGCCGCCGGCAACGCCACCGTGCTGAAGCCCAGCGACACCACTCCGGCCAGCACTACGTTGCTCGCCGAGATCGCCGCCGAGTTCTTTCCTCCTGGTGTCTTCAACGTGATCTGCGGTGACCGCGACACTGGTAGGGCGATGGTGCTGCACGACACGCCGGCGATGGTCAGCGTCACCGGTTCGGTGCGCGCCGGCCAAGAGGTTGCCGCAGCAGCCGCACAAAGCCTGAAGCGCTGTCATCTCGAACTCGGCGGCAAGGCTCCTGTCGTGGTGTTCGACGACGCCGACATCGCTGCGGCAGCCGAAGGGATTGCGATTGCCGGATATTTCAACGCCGGGCAGGACTGCACCGCGGCAACGCGCGTGCTGGCCGGACCGCGTGTGTACGACGACTTCGTTGCCGCGCTCGCCGAGCAGGCCAAGGGCACACAGACAGGCATGCCCGACAACGAGGATGTGCTGTACGGCCCGGTCAACAACCCCAACCAACTCGCTCACGTCGGCGGCCTGGTCGATCGTGCACCCGATCACGCCAACGTCGCCGCCGGCGGGCATGCCGTGGCGGGCAAGGGGTTCTTCTACGAGCCGACCGTCATCGGTGGTCTGCATCAAGACGACGAGATGATCCAGCGCGAAATATTCGGCCCCGTCATCACTGTGCAGAAGTTCAGCGACGAAGACGAGGCTGTTACCTGGGCGAATGGTGTCGAATACGGCCTGGCGTCAAGCGTGTGGACGAAAGACTTCGGTCGGGCGATGCGCATGGCCAAGCGACTCGACTTCGGATGCGTGTGGATCAACACCCACATCCCGCTCGTCGCCGAGATGCCTCACGGTGGATTCAAGAAGTCGGGTTACGGCAAGGACCTGTCGTCCTACGCTCTCGAGGACTACACCCGTATCAAACATGTCATGGCGAATCTGGATAGCTAGCTCAGTGGAGTGTTTGGCGCCCGGACGTGGTGCCTCGAAACACTCCACTGCCCTAATGCGCGCCCCAGGTGAAGGTTTGCTTGACGAGATCGAGGTAGATGAAGGTCTCGGTTGAGACCACACCGGGCACAGAGCGGATGCGGTTGGTCAGGTCGAGCAGCGTGCCGTCGTCTTCGACCACCACCTCGCACATGAAGTCGAACGAGCCCGCGGTGACAACGAGGTAGTCGATGTCGTCCATCGCTTGCAGCGCCTTGGCCATGTCGTCGGTTGGTCCTGCGGTGTGCACGCCGATCATCGCCATGCGCCGCAGACCAAGCGACAGCGGGTTGGTCACGGCCACTACCTGCACCACGCCGGCGTCGGTCATGCGTTGAACGCGTTGGCGTACCGCGGCTTCCGATAGCCCCACGGCGGTCCCGAGGCGAGTGTAGGGGATTCGACCATCAGCTTGCAGTTGCACGATGATCGCCCGGTCGGTGGCGTCGAGCTGTGTGCCGGATCGGTCCATGTCTACGGATACTGGCGCCTGCGGCGCCCTCGCGCAAGGGAATCCGTGGCGCGCACGGTGGAAACATACGCTTTCCTTGATCCGCGAGGCTGTCGCGTGCAACGGTGTGAATCTAATATGGTGACGGTCGAGCAGTGGGGGAGCATTTGTGACTGACATGTCCAGGCCGCCGAGAGGTGGGGAGTCGGAGCGCGGCGCGGTCGAACTGACCGATGTCACCAAGCGATTCGGCGCGATGGTCGCAGTGGACCGGCTCAACCTGTCAGTCGAACCTGGTGAGTTCTTGTCGTTGCTCGGCCCCTCGGGATGCGGCAAGACGACGACCCTGCGCATGCTTGCCGGGTTCGAGCAGCCCGACGAGGGTTTCATCCGAATCAGCGGCGAGTACGTCCAGGGGATTCCTCCCTACAAGCGTGATGTCAACACCGTCTTCCAGGCATACGCCCTCTTTCCGCACATGACCGTTGCCGAGAACGTCGCCTACGGCCTGCGCCAGAAGCGTGTGCCGAAGTCCGAGGTGGCCAGCCGAGTGAACGAAGCGCTCGGAATGGTGAAGATGACCAAGCTCGCCGAACGACGGCCGCGGCAGATGTCGGGTGGACAGCAGCAACGCGTCGCCGTCGCTCGGGCCCTCGTCAACCGGCCCAGCGTGCTGCTGCTCGACGAGCCGCTCGGAGCACTCGACCGCAAGCTTCGCGAGGAGATGCAGATCGAACTGAAGCTGCTGCAAAGCCAGCTAGGCATAACGTTCGTGTTCGTCACTCATGACCAGGAAGAAGCCATGAGCATGAGCAACCGAATCGCCATCATGCTCGAGGGTCACATCGAGCAACTCGGCGATCCCGAAACGGTGTACGAACGACCTGTATCGGCATTCGTCGCCGGCTTCATCGGCCGCAACAACTTCTGGCGGGGCACCGCAACAGATGGAGGAATGACCGCCGAAGACGGAACCGTGTTCGTGTGTGACCGACCTGAAGAACGGGTGGCACCTGGAAGCCTGGCGTTGTCGGCAGTGCGACCCGAGAGCTTCACGCTGTCGGCCATCGATCCCGGCGACACCTTCAACGTCCTCGCCGGCGAGGTTGCCGGCGTTTCCCATTTCGGCGACACGTTGCAGTACGTCGTCAGGACGCCCTCGCGCGATGTGATCGTGCTGCTCCCTCGGCAGAAGGCGCCCAACCTGCATCCCGGAGACGCAGTGTGGTGCCAGTGGTCAGCCCGCGACGTGTATCAATTCTCGGCGGCGCAAGAGCACCTCGTGCTCGCCGAGCCAAGTTCAGAAGTAGCCATCTAGACCACCGAAGACCTTCCCAAGGAGCGTTATGTCATCCAACCAAGAACCGATCAAGATCCTCGCACCAGAGAGCTTCCGCAGATCGTTGTCACGGCGCACACTCTTCCAAATGGGGGGCGCCGCTGCAGGCATCGCAATCCTTGCGGCTTGCGGTGACGACAAGAAGGTCGCGAGTGACGCCACCGGCGGCACCACGGCAGGGACGACCGCTGGCGGCACTGGTGGCACCGCAGCAGCGGGTGCCAGCGATGTCGGCGACAGCGGCACGGGTCTTGGCGTCGCCACGGGCGACTGGAGCCGCGTGACCAACAAATCGTCGGGCAGCCTCAACATGTACACCTGGGGTGCCTACAACGATCCCGACATCGTCGGTGCGCTCGCCGAAAAGGACCTCGGCGTGAAGATGCAGGTCAGCTACTACACGAGCAACGAGGACCTCATCACCAAACTGCAGGCGTCGAAGGGCACCAGCGGGTTCGACATCGTCGTGCCCACCGGGCCCTACATTCCGCAAATGATCCAAAACGGTCTGATCGAGAAGTTCGACAAGACGAAGCTGCCCAACATCGTCAACGTCGACCCTCTCTACCTCGCCCAGGCGTGGGATCCGACCAACGACTACAGCGTCTGCAAGGACTGGGGCTCGACCGGTTGGTTCTACGACAAGACGAAGATCAAGACCGAGATCAAGACTTGGGCCGATTTCATCTCGGCGTGCAAGGGCGAGGGCAGCAAGAACTGTTCGGTGCTCGATACCCCGGTAAACCTGGGCGGCATGTACTTCTGGGCGAATGGGATCGACTGGAACACCGAGAAGAAGGAAGACCTCGACGCCGCCGAGAAGTTCCTTGTCGAAGAGTTCGCCACCAACATCAAGGCATTCGACAGTTACCCGTCCGACAAGATCGCCGAAGGTGCGTACTCCCTGTCGATGATGTGGAACGGCGATGCCCGTGCCGCCTATCCCAAGATCTCCGATGCTGGCGGGAACGTCGACGACTGGGTCTGGGGTCTCGGTGCTCCGGAAACCGAACTGTGGATGGACAACTACTGCATCGCTGCGGGCGCACCGAACCCGGATGCAGCGCATGCCTGGATCGATTGGATCCTGATTCCCGAGGTGTCGATCAAAGATCTCGATTACCACGGCTACAACTCCGGCATGAAGACCATGGGTCAACTGCTCACCGAGCTCAAGCCTGAGCTGAAGTACGGCGACATGATCTTCTTCAAGGACGAGCAGGTCAAGACGATGCGAACCCAGGTGATCACCCCCGCGCTGGACCGTTTGGTCGACATCCTCAACAAGGTCAAGGCCGCAGCGGGCGCGTGACGTCGGCGTCGGACACCGCAGATCCGGAGGGGAGGTTGACATGTCGCTAGTCGGGAGTCCTCGGCCGCCAGTCGCGTTCGACATGTTGACCACCCATGCGGCCGCTCCGCCGCGTCGGAGGCGTCTGCGGGCACCGTCGTTCTCGCTCGCCATCCCTTCGATCCTGTGGTACGGGTTCTTCTTCGTCCTGCCGATCCTGCTGATCGTGTGGTACTCGTTCGGGGTCAAGAACACGGCTTCGACCAGTGGCGTCCCGCTCGACATGGCCCACCCCGGCCTGCAGAACTACCGCGACGCGTTCGATCCCACCTTCTTCACCGTCTTCAAGACGACGTTGAAGATCTCGATCATCGCCACGACTCTGTGCTTCGTTTTTGGGTTCCCTGTTGCCTACTTCCTGGTGTTCAAGGTTTCCGAGAAGTGGAAGGCAATCATGCTGGCGTTGATCGTCGTGCCCAGCTTCACCAGCTTCCTGATCCGCACGTTGGCCTGGCGCATCCCGCTCGCGGCCAATGGTGAGATCTCCAAGTTGCTGCAGAGCTGGGGAGTGCTCGGCGGCCCCATCAACGTTCTCGACACAAGAACCGCGGTGCAGTTGGCGATCGTCTACAACTACCTCGGTTTCATGATCCTGCCGCTGTTCGTCGCCCTTGATCGCATCGACCACCACATGCGTGAGGCGAGCAAGGACCTAGGCGCCAATCGACTTCGCACGTTCCTACAGGTGACCTTGCCGTTGGCGGGGCCGGGCATTGCCGCCGGCGTCATGCTGACGTTCATTCCGATGTGCGGCGACTTCGTCACGGCGACGCTGCTCGGCGGCACGTCGGGCAACATGATCGGCGCCATGATCGACAGCC